>JBBQAK010000281.1:0-5210 GCA_038316215.1 Gemmatimonadales bacterium
CCCGTCGTACCCCGACCCCGCCGGGCACGGAATGAGACATCGGTGCCGTGAACTCCGCGCCGCATTCGTGGTGGCGCCGGGGCGATACGTCGCGTGCGCTGACTCAGCGCGTCATGCCGCGATCCCATCGCCCGGACGCCGCGCCTGCTGAAGGGAGCGCCGTAGACGATGTCCGCTGCATCGGGTTGTTGACGACAACGTTCAACTCGGCGAGCACCATGTACGCAGGCACGCAGGCACGCAGGCACGCAGGCACGCAGGCACGCTGAGGGGGTCATCCGACAGCGTCGCCACCGCACTCGACACCTTCAGGAACAGCCCCGCGGCCTGCTCAATCGCGGCAAGAAGCGCCGCGTCACTCGCCGGCCCGATGGTGTGCGCCGTCGGTGTGAGGCTTCATCGCTTCGCTCGGAAGTTCCGGGCAAACCGGCACACGGTCGCACTATCGATGATGTTTCGGTCGGCGCCGCAATCCTGGCGCGACCGAAACATGCACGTCCCGTCCGGCCGCCTTACTCCGCCCGCAGCGTCGCTTCGAGGGTGATCGGCACCGACGACAGCGCCTTCGACACCGGACAGCCCACCTTCGCCGCGTTCGCTTTCTCACGGAACGTCGCGTCGTCGATTCCCGGTACGACGGCATCAAGCGTGAGCACGATACCAACCATCGACCAGTCGTTGTTCTGCTGCGCCATAGTGATGACCGACTCCACGAGCAGCGCGCTCGGCGGAAAGCCCGCGCCGGTGAGCTGAAACGACAGCGCCATCGCAAAACACCCGGCATGCGCCGCCGCGATCAGTTCCTCGGGGTTGGTGCCGCTCCGCCCCTCAGCGTCCGCAAACCGCATTTTCGTGGAATACGGCTGCTCCGCCAGTACCCCGCTTGGCGTGGTCAGGCTACCCGCACCTTCCAATCCTGTGCCGCGCCAGACGGCCTTTCCGCTACGACGCATCGATCACTCCTGCTGTTGAACGGTGATGAACGGTGATGAACACACGCCAGACTGGCGAATCATCGCCCCGGTTGCCCAGGATGAACGAAGTGTAGCGTCGGTTGCGCGCGGCCGCCTTCTGCGGTCGATCGGTCGCACCGCGCGGGCACTTGCCGACGCGCGGACAAACCCGTAGTTCACTGACATGCTAACTCCACCAGCTCGCAAGGTCATGTGCTGTAGCCGCCGAGTCCGATATGCCGCACTGGCTTTGCTGACGTTACTCGTGTCGGCGTCGTCGAACATCCACTCGCAAACCCAGTCGCGCCGCTGTCCACGGTTCGCCCGGGTGCCAGGCTACGGCGCGTGTACGAACATCGCCGGTAACAACTGCGGCTTCTGCACGTATCGGTGCAACGACGACACCGTGGTACGCTGGAACGTGTGCGGCGGATAATCGCGCGCGTCCTGTTGGTATTGACGCTGCCGGTGGGTGTACTGGCTTGTGATCGCCCGGAGGCGGTGACCGACGTCGCTCCGCCCGCGCTTCGGGCGGCCATGGCGACGCGCACGATCTATCCGGCGAAACGCGAGGAGTGGCGTACCGACATCACGGACGACACGGACAGCACGATGGTGCCCCTGGTGTTCCGGGCCAGTGGGACCACGGTGGCGCTGTTGCAGGCGTCGCCCACACGCATTTCGCTGTTCGAGCTCAATCGGCGCGGGATGCTGCTTGCCACGCGACCGGCTCGGATCGACTCGCTGCTGAACGCGGCGGTTCCGCGCGACATCATCGCTCCTACCGAGTTGTCACGTATCACCGACGATGGTCAGGTCGATGTGATCGATAGCGCCACCAGCACGCTAGTCCGCGAGTCGATCGGCGGCTTCATGTTCCGTCGCGAGTTGCCGTTGCTGCGTGGGGGCAGCGGTCGCCTTTGCACGCTGTCACCGGCCACGCTGCTGCATGTGCGCGCGTTAGGGCAGCGTCGCACGCTCGAGGCGTTCACGCTCACGGCGAACGCGAAGGACGACGCCCTGGTCGGTCGGCACCGCCTCATCGTGGCTCCGTCATCGCGACTGCGCTTCGGCAATGGTGATGCGCGACGGTGTCTGCTGCTGACTGATCGCGAGGTGCTGATCGTGAGCGCGCCCGCCGACCCGAATGCCGGCGTGTCGCCTCAGCTCACCGCGCTGCGGGCGCCGGGCGATTCGGCAGCGCCGCCGACCATCACGCGTCGTGGCGGTGCGACCGACAGCACGCGTCTGCGGCAACCCTTCATCGTCGATGCCGCGATCGTGGATGGTGGTTTCGTGGTGTTGGTGGGACTCGAGTCGGACACACAGGGGCGCGTGCTCGACTACTACGACGAGCGCGGGAGGTATATCCAGAGCGCGATGTTGCCGTTCACGGCGTCGGCGATGACCGGGGCAGGGCCGCGCTTTCTGGCGCTGCATCAAGACGAGCGATTTCGCTGGTGGCTGTCGTCATGGCTGACGCCCATGGCGGCGCACGGCGCCACCGCGCCGCCTGAGCCGCGGCGGCTCGATGACGCGCCGGAACGACAGCTGTTCGAGCGGCCGCTTCAGCGTGTCGTGCCGCGCACGCGGAACAGATAACTGATCTTGATGAATGCGCCATCGTTCGTGCGCTGCACGTCGGTGGGACGCATTGTTTCCGTGGCATCCACGCCCGTGCCGTAGCCCAGATATACGACGGTGCCGGGGCTGGGCAGGTAGCTCAACAACACGTCGGCACGACCCAGCAGCGAGCGCGAGGCGCCCCGTGTCACGTAGCTGCCATTGGCCTGGCGGCGCAACAGCGGACGCTCGGTGCGCGGATCGCGCAGCGCCGTGCGATCGCGGGACTCCATCTGGCCCACGAAGCGCAGAAAGAGCGCCCGCGAGAACTGGTACTCCAGGCGCATGCGCGGTACGACTTGCGTGCTGAACAGCGAGCCGTCTCGCGTACGCACGAACCGCTGGTAGCGCAGCAGCGTCCCGACGCGTATCTGCGCGGTAGGTCGCAGGTCGATCTGCGCTTCGACGTCGCGACGTCGCACGGTCGACGTCTCGAAGTATTCGGGCTCGGTGCCGGCGATCGCGGTCAGCGTCGCACCGACGCGCTTCCACTGCGGCGTGTTCACGATGAGCGTGGTGCTACTGGTGCGCTGTGACCCGCTGGCGGAGAACGCGGTGGGGTCGCCGGCGCTCAGCGGCACCACGGCATACGTCGCGTAGCGACGCGGATCGAAGGACACGATCTGCACATCGGGAGTGACACTGACCCGCCACCCGCCGCGAATCGTCATCGAGTTGTCGAGCGACAACTTCGACTCCAGCGGATGCTGTCGCTGGGAAAAGCCGTCATAGCTCCAGAGCGTGGAACCCGTGAAGAAGTGTTGGCGCTGGTCCCACCACCCCCCTTTGCGGCCAAAGAGCGTGAGCCGCTGATTGATCTGCGCGCGCACGAAGTCGACACGATTGACGAAGCCCGACTGGGTCTCGAATGTCGGTGAAAACCCTTGGATCGAAAACCGATAGCCGTAGCCGCGACCGCTACGGCCGGTGTTCGCTTCCCAGAGCGAGCCACTCCGATCAACGCTGTCGCGGGTGACACTCGTCGCATAGCGGAACTCCGCGCTGTACGTTTTCGCGAACTGCAGGCGAGAATCGAAGCCGGCCACGCGATTGAAGCGGGCCCCTTCATGCCGGTCGGTGAGCACGATGCCGGCCGTGCTCTGGTCGCCCAAGTCGCGACGGAGGCGCAGAATAGTGAAGAGCGGGCTCGTGGTCCCGTCGCTCCCGGCACTGGGGGCGTCGAGCGCCGACAGCAGGCCTACGTCGGTGCGCGGAATCTTGCCGGTGAGTTTGATGGCGCCCAGCGGCTGCACAATGGATCGGGTGTTCACCAAGCGGTTTGGAGCGTCGAACTGCTCGCTGCCTTCCACGAAAAACGGGCGCAGCTCCGGAAAGAAGTTGGCGAAGCGCACGTCGCCGGGAATCTGCCCGACGTCGGTTTCTACTTGACTGAAGTCCGGGTTCGCCGTGGCATTGAGCGTGAAGTTGGACGACACGCCCCAGCGCATGTCGCCGCCCGCTTCGCCTTGCGTCCCGTATTGCCAGCCATCGGCGTTTCGCGTGCCGCGCGTGGAGGTAATCGACGTCGGGGTGAGATCGAGCACGAGCCCGCGTTTCATGCCGCTCATGCCGCGCAGATATCCGGCTTGCGGGGCGAAGGCCTGTATCGATTTCGACACCGGCGCCCACGTATCCTGATAACCGGTGCGTTGTGTCTGCCGCACGACCTGCAGTCCCCAGTCCTGTGATGCGACCATCTGGTAGCGGATCGACTTGAACGGGATGCGCACTTCGACTTCGTATCCGTCATCCAGCAGATGCCCCTTCGACTGCCACACATAGTCCTGCGACAGATCCACCGACTGCAGCGCCGCGCGCGACACACCAGGACCTGCGGATTGGTCGGTGCGCATGCCATCGGCCTGCACGCCGAACGGATTCACCGCGAACACGAACGAGCGGCGCCGGTCATTGAAGGTGTCGAGATGCAGCGCGACCCAATCGTCGTTGGTGATGCGATCCCGTTCGGCCAAGGTGGCGCGCACCGTGCCGGGCGGCGCGTACGCCCGGATGCCGACGTAGATCGCGTCGGTGCCGTACCAGATCTTCACCTCGGTCTCGTCCTGCGCTGGCCGCCCGTCCACCGGATTGTACGAGGTGAACTCGGTGAGTCGGCTGGCCTGCTCCCACGCCGGTTCGGTGAGCCGCCCATCAATCGTCACGGTATCGGACAGGCGCGGCGCACGAACATCGAGTTCCCGAGCTCGGCCCGGGAAGACCTCCGCCCTGACGCTCTGGGCGGCGGGGGCGGCCGACGACACCGGAGACGGGGTGGCCCCGCTGAGTTGCTGCAGCACGGCGAACAGGAGGGGGAGCATGACGTAAAGTTACTCCGCTTCCTCGTAATGGAACGGGCCCAGCACGCCCACCGGCGACCTACGGCCGCCGCTTCGACCCTGCCAGCACGCGGTAGTACTCCTCGACCAGTGCCCGATATTCGGCCGGCGCTGCGGCGCCGGCGTCAGCAGCGGCTCGCGTGGCAACACGCCGACCACGCCAGCCGCGAACGAGTTTCTGATCACGGGCCCGATCGTGAATCTGAAGGGCTCTGGCATGGTGATCGTGAATACGGGGTCGAACGGCGTCGTGGAGGGGCTAACCGGACCTGGGCTCGCGGCCTTCGAGTTTCCGCGC
>JBBQAK010000413.1:0-3573 GCA_038316215.1 Gemmatimonadales bacterium
TGCCAGTGACCACGATGAGTCAGCAAGCGCAGCGCATCGGGATGATGTCCCTGCACGAGCGTCTGCCGGTGGAAAACCCGCACGACGAGCTCGGTGCGATGGCGGGGGTGATGAACGAGCTGCTCGCGCGGCTGGACCGCGGCGTTGCCCAGCAGCGCGGGTTCGTCGCCGATGCATCGCACGAGTTGCGCACGCCAGTGGCGATTTTGCGGGCCGAGGCGGAAGTGACGCTGTCACAGCCATCGCGCGCCGAGGGCGAGTATCGGAATGCACTCGTGGTGATGTCCAACGCCACCGAACGACTGTCGCGGATCGTGGAGGATCTGTTCCTACTCGCACGAGCCGACGGCGGCCAGCGCATTGTCGAAGCGCGGCGCTTGTATCTCGACGAAGTGCTGGCGGACAGTGTGCGCGCACTCCGTCCGGTGGCGGCGCAGCGTGATGTCGTGCTCGCCTTCGATTCGCTGGCGATGACGGATGTGGGGCCGACCTGCCACGGCGATGCCAACCTGCTGGACCGCGTGTTCCTCAACCTGCTCGACAACGCCGTGAAGTATTCGCCACCGGGCGGTTTAGTTGAGGTGTCACTGCGCACCAATGGTGACTGGCACGTTGTTGACGTGCGGGATGAGGGAGTCGGCATCCCGACGGAGGCGCAGCCGCTGCTGTTTGATCGATTCTTTCGCGTCGATACCGTGCGCACTGGCGCTCATGCGTCGCTTCAGTACTCGTCCGGCGCCGGCCTCGGACTCGCCATCGCGCGGTCGATCGTCGAGGCGCATGGCGGTACAGTCACGTTGCAGGAAAGTGGTCCGCGGGGATCGTGCTTCCGAGTGCGGCTCCCCGCGCGCACCGTCTGACCTCGACCGCCTTCAAGGGCCGCACACGCACGTCACAGCGTCACGCGCTTAAGCAGCTGTGCGTTGATCGCCACCACCACGGTGCTCGCCGACATCAGCACGGCGCCCATGGCCGGCGTGAGAAGAATATTCCACGCGGAGAGCACACCAGCGGCAAGGGGAATCGCGAGGATGTTGTAGCCCGCCGCCCACCAGAGATTCTGCACCATCTTCCGATAGGTGGCCCGGCTGAGCGTCACGATTCGAGGAATGTCGCGAGGATCAGACCTGACGAGTACGATGTGTCCGGCCTCCACGGCGACATCGGCGCCGGCGCCGATAGCGATCCCGATATCGGCCGTGGCCAAGGCCGGCGCGTCGTTCACACCGTCGCCGACCATAGCCACCTTCTTCCCTTGTGCCTGAAGCGCGCGGACCTTGGCGGCCTTCTCCTCCGGAAGCACTTCAGCGAATACCGTGTCGATCCCCAACTCCTTCGCCACAGCGTCGGCGACGGCCTGTGCATCACCGGTCAGCATGGCGACCTCGATGCCCCGCTCGTGGAGCGCCGCGATAGCTTCTCGACTCTCCTCGCGGATGGCGTCCGCCACGGCGTAGACAGCGAGCGCCTTGCTGTCGCGGATCAGATAGATCGCGGCCTGCCCTCGACCCGCCGCCGCGTCAGCGGCCTCCTGAAGCGCCCGCGGCACCTTCACATGCTCCGCCTTGAGCAGCGCTGGGCCACCCATGTGGTATTCGACACCGCCCACCGTGGCCGCTACACCCTTACCGGTCAACGAACGGAAGCCCTCGGCGATGGGGATCTCGATGCCCTTGCCTTCGGCGGTCCTCACGATGCCCCGAGCGATGGGGTGCTGAGACTCCGATTCGATGCCGGCCGCGATACGCAGGGCCTCATCTTCCGGTAGGCCGTTGGCCACGGCCGTGGCGACGATCCGGAACTCTCCCAGCGTCAACGTACCCGTCTTGTCGAAGATCACGGTGTCCAAATTGCGAGCGTCCTCCAGGCCCCGTCGATCCCGAACCAACAGCCCGTTCTGGGCGCCAAGTGTTGTGGAAATCGCCACCACGAGCGGCACGGCGAGTCCAAGCGCGTGGGGGCAGGCAATCACCAGTACGGTCACCATGCGCACCACCGAGAAGTCGAGCGCGGCACCCATGAGTTGCCACGCCACGAAGGTGATCATCGCCGACGCGAGCGCCACGATGGTCAGGAGCTGGGCCGCGCGATCCGCCAAATGTTGCGCTCGGGATTTGGACTGCTGCGCATCGGCCACCAGCCGCATAATGCCGGAGAGCTTGGTCTTGTCCCCCGTTCCGGTGACCTCGATGCGGAGCGACCCCTCCCCGTTGATCGTCGCGGCGATCACTTCGTCGCCGTCATGCTTCTTCACTGGTCTCGACTCACCAGTGATCATCGCCTCGTTGACGTCACTGTCACCCGTTCGCACGAGGCCGTCGGCGGGGATGCTCTCACCTGGGCGTACCAGCAGCAGGTCACCGTTGCGGAGCTCGCCGACGGCCACCTGCTCCTCTCCCGCATCGGTGATGCGCGTTGCCGTGTCGGGCAGCAGCTTCGCGAGCTCCTTGAGCGCGCCGTGGGCCTGGTCGATGGAGCGCATCTCAATCCAGTGGCCCAGCAGCATGACCGTGACGAGCGTCGCCAGCTCCCACCAGAGGGCGTTCGCCTGAATCAGCCCCAGTTGGACCACCCACGAGAACACGAAGGCGACTGTGATGGCCAACGCGATGAGCGTCATCATGCCCGGCAGTCGCGACGTGAGCTCCCGCCACGCGCCCTTCAGGAAGACGACACCGCCGTACGCGAAGATGGCCGTGGCCAGCACGGGCGCGATCCACGATGATCCCGGGAATGTTGGCGCCTGATAGCCCAGCAACCCCTGGATGTGGGCCGACCAGACCACCACTGGCGCGGTCAGTACCAGCGAAAGCCAGAACTTGTCGCGGAACATCGCGGGAGAGTGGCCCGCGTGTTTGTCGTGCGACGCATGGCCCTCGGCAACCGGCCTGTGCTCGCGATGCGTGCCGGGCTGAGCGCTTGGCTCAGCGCCCTGGTGATGCTGGTGGCGAGGGTCTTGGCTCACAGTCACCCGTCGAAATCGTGATTCATATTGGCCCGTTCATTGACGAGATCGGTGACGCGCGGGGTGTCGACGAACGGGCATCACCGCGAGTATCGCACAGGATGATGTGCAAATGCCGTGCGAGCGTGTCACGTCGCCACGCGCAGCGCCGAGTACCGCACAGCAGAGCAACCGATGTTCAGCGGCGGGTCATCCGACGTGGAGCCGCAGGGGGAGCTGCCGGAGATTGCGGACACGTCGACCGCCCTTGCTGTGACCGCTTGCGACTGTTCCATTATCGCGAAAGGTGAATTTGCGGGCCTCACGACGCGCCCCTCCCCTGTACTTACCGATCGCCGTCCCCCAAGCCCGGACATCAGATGCGCGCCCTCATGAAAGCAGTCGCCATGACCGTTGCGTCACTCGCGCTGGTGTCCTGCGGCGGGAGTGGCGCCGGCGGCGATGGCGGGTCGAACGGCACTCCCACGACGCCAGCCGCGAACGAGTTTCTGATCACGGGCCCGATCGTGAATCTGAAGGGCTCTGGCATGGTGATCGTGAATACGGGGTCGAACGGCGTCGTGGAGGGGCTAACCGGACCTGGGCTCGCGGCCTTCGAGTTTCCGCGC
>JBBQAK010000477.1:0-2252 GCA_038316215.1 Gemmatimonadales bacterium
CTCTCGGCATTGGAGCGACAGGCATTGACCGTCGGCGAGCTGGCGTCGGCCTTGCAGCTCCCGCAAAGCACGGTGAGTCGGCATCTCAAGATCCTGGCCGATCAGGATTGGATCGCGTCTCGGGCCGAAGGGGTGAGTCGCTGGTATCGCCGGAATCCGTCGCTCGACGCCGATATGCGCGCGTTGTGGGAGATCGTCCGATCGGCGCTGGGCAGCACGCCGGCCTCGTTGCAGGATGCCGCGCGCATCGACGCGGTGATTTCAGGCCGTCGTGCCGGTACGCAGGCGTTCTTTGCCACCGCCAGCGCGGAATGGGATGCGCTGCGGAACGAGATGTTCGGCGCGCGCGCCGATTTGAGCGCCGCCCTCGCCCTGCTCGACGAATCGCAGATCATCGGCGACTTGGGTTGCGGCACCGGCGCATTGGCCGCCGCGCTCGCGCCGCACGTGGCGCACGTGCACGCCATCGATGCATCGCCGGCCATGCTGTCGGCGGCGTCATCGCGACTCGCGGTCTTCAGCAACGTGACGATCAGCGAAGGCACGCTCGAAGCGTTGCCCTTGGGCGATGCGTCGCTCGACGCCGCCGTGCTGATGCTGGTGCTACACCATGTGGCCGATCCACAGCGTGCGCTGGCCGAGGTGCGACGCGTGCTGCGTCCCAACGGGCGCCTGCTCATCGCCGACATGCGTCCGCATGCCCACGAGCGCTATCGCGAGCAGATGGGCCACGTGTGGCTTGGCTTCGATCAGACCGAACTCTCGGCGTGGTTACACGACGCCGGCTTTACCGCCGTTCGCTATGTCCCGTTACCGGTGGATCCCGATGCCACCGGTCCTGCGTTGTTCTCCGCCACGGCGCGCCGCGCTGTGGGTTCACGTTCCGACTCTTCCCTCAGGAATCATTCGTAAATGTCTACCGTCGTCGTTACCGAACAGGGCGCTGCGCCATTGGCGTCGCTCGTGCGTCCCACGTTCGCCGTGCGTGATCTCACGCTCGCCGAGTGGGGTCGTAAGGAAATCCGTCTCGCCGAATTCGAGATGCCGGGATTGATGGCGCTGCGCGCCGAATACGCTGGCAAGCATCCACTCAAGGGCGCGAAGATCATGGGCTCGTTGCACATGACGGTGCAGACGGCGGTGCTGATCGAGACGCTCGTGGCACTCGGCGCCGATGTGCGCTGGGTGTCGTGCAACATCTTCAGCACGCAGGATCATGCGGCGGCGGCCGTGGCCGTTGGCCCGCACGGTACGGTAGAGTCGCCCAAGGGCACGCCGGTGTACGCGTGGAAGGGTGAGACGCTCGAGGAGTACTGGTGGTGCACCGAGCAGGCGCTGATGTGGAGCGATGGCACGGGCCCGAATTTGTTGCTGGATGATGGCGGCGACGCCACCCTGCTCGTGCACCGGGGCACCGAGTACGAAAAGAGCGGCGTGATCCCGGGCTTCGACAGCGACAACGAGCCGGAAGAGTGGGGCGTGATTCTCGAGTTGCTGCGCGACCAGCAGGCGAAGAACCCGGGCCGTTGGACGAAGGTGTTGGCTGGCATTCGTGGTGTGTCGGAAGAGACCACGACGGGCGTGCTTCGCCTGTACGAAATGGAGCGTGCAGGCACGCTGGCCTTCCCGGCCATCAACGTGAACGATGCCGTGACGAAGTCGAAGTTCGACAACCTGTACGGCTGCCGTCATTCCATCATCGACGGACTCAATCGCGCGACCGACGTCATGCTCGCCGGCAAGATCGCCGTGGTCATGGGCTATGGCGATGTGGGCAAGGGCTGCGCGCAGGCGCTCAAGGGTCAGGGCGCACGTGTCATCATCACCGAAATCGATCCCATCTGCGCGCTGCAGGCGGCGCTCGAAGGCTATCAGGTGACGACGCTCGAAGACGTGGTGGATGTGGCCGACGTGTTCATCTCGGCCACGGGCAACAAGAACGTGATTACGGTGGAGCACATGGGTCGCATGAAGGACAAGGCGATCGTGGCCAACATCGGCCACTTCGACAACGAGATCGACATGGCCGGTCTCAAGAAGGTCGAAGGCATGAAGCGCATCAACATCAAGCCGCAGTACGACGAGTTCGTGCTGCCGAACGGCCGATCGATCCTGATTCTGGCCGAAGGCCGTTTGATGAACCTCGGCTGCGCCACGGGTCACCCGAGCTTCGTGATGTCGGCGAGCTTCACCAACCAGGTGCTGGCGCAGCTCGAACTGCACGCGAACGCGGAGAACTACGGCAAGCGCGT
>JBBQAK010000117.1:0-9648 GCA_038316215.1 Gemmatimonadales bacterium
GACGTCACCAACTGCGACGTCAGTGGCCAGGCCGCCAAGCGAACACCCGGCACGCGTCCCGACGCGGCGGCTAGCCCAAAGTTGATGCGATTGAGAATCGCGCCGGTGTTCATCCATGCATCACCTGTTTCCGGATAGCCGTTGGGCGCCTGATGCCCGAAAATCGGCTGCCCCAACCGGCTCACTAACTGCGAGGTGCGTGGCGTAGCGTCGGGTTGAGCGTGCATCGCCCGCATGGTGCTCGCGACCAGTTCAAACGGTGACTTTACTTTCGAGCGATAGCTCGCCGATGCAAAGAACTCCGGGCTCGTCACAATCGTGCGGACGACGGCGCGAATGTCACCCTTCGTACGCCGAAACGTCGCGGCGGCGCGCTCCACCAACGCTGCCGGCGGCGTATCGCTCACGAAGCGACGTGCCAGTTTCGTAGCGATGAATCTCGCGGTACTCGGATGCGACGCCAGCATGTCGAGTACGGCCTCGCCCTCTTCGATGCCCGTGTTGGCCGGGAATGACTTGCCAAGAATGGTCTTGGCGCTCGCGTCGTGCACCTCGCCGCGGAAGGCAAAGCCACCACCCTGCGCGCCGCGTGCAATCGTCCAACCGGTCAGCGCGCGTGCCACGTCGATCACGTCCTGTTGCGTGTAGCCGCCGTCCACGCCCAGCGTGTGTAGCTCCATCAGCTCGCGCGCGTAGTTCTCGTTCACACCACGCCGACGTTGCGCCAATTGCTGCAGCTGCGGATTCTGCGCGATGCGCTGTGGCACCACGGCCGCGCGACGGGCGGCCATGCGCGCGTTCACCGGGCGCTGCGTCGAACGCAACGTGGGGCGGCCGCTGTCGGCCACACTCTGCCAGTTGTCCAGGTAGTAGAGCATCGCCGGGCTTTTGGCCACCGCGCCCAGTAGCTCGCGAAACGTGCCGAGTGCATGCGGGCGGATCGTCTGCGCGTCGTACTCTGGCAGGAAGTAGCGCGTACGGTCCTTGCCGGCGAACACGTTGAAGTGATTCTCCCAGAAATCGACCATCACTTCGTTCAGCTGACGCTCACCGATCACCGCGCGCGCCACTCGGCTCGAGGCCAGCTCACCCACGAAGGCGTACGATTGCCGGCCCTGCGCGCGCAGCCTGGCGGAGTCCTCGGCGGATACCGTGCCGCCGCGCCGCTGCAGCTGTGCCAGCGCCGCACCCGGCGGTGGATAGTCGGCGAGAAGCTGCTCGCCCGTTTTGCCGAGCGACGTGAAGCGGGCCACGAATTGGTCGGTGGCCGCATCGGGAATG
The DNA here is from genome assembly GCA_038316215.1 of Gemmatimonadales bacterium. Classification (GTDB taxonomy): domain Bacteria; phylum Gemmatimonadota; class Gemmatimonadetes; order Gemmatimonadales; family Gemmatimonadaceae; genus Gemmatimonas. The sequence goes on from JBBQAK010000117.1 coordinate 1,282, forward strand.
CGTTCCGGATACAGCTGGCGCTCGATCCAGGCGTCCACGCCCATGGCGCGCACCGCCTCGACGTCACCCGGTCGGGCGCCGAACGCCAAGCGATTGAGGACATGGTGCACCTGCTGATCGGCCGTCTGCTCGCGCGAGGCCGTCGGCGCCGTCGGCGCGGGTGGTAACGAACCCGAGGCGACTGACGCGGGCGGCGCCGCGGTGGCACAGCCCAGTGACGCCAGCCACACGACCAGCATGGGACGGAACGTCGGACGGAAAGACGGGCGGAAAATCGGCACGCGTGAACCCTCGACTGAAGTCTTCCGTTATGACGACAGGTTCGCGGCATCGTTAACCGCGCCGTCCTTTATCTTTCTTCGAATATGGCTCACGGCACGGCGCACGGCCGATTTACTCAACTCCTCGACGCCGCGCTTGCGGCCGGCACGCTCACCACGATCGCGACCGGTGGTGCGCTGCTCGGCCTCGGTTGGCGCGAGGGCGAAGCGGGGCGCGTCTTCCGGCTCGCCGGTCGCGGCCTGCTCGAGCGCGTCGGCGTGGCCTCGTCGGCCGCGCCACTCACCTCGGTCGCCCTCGGGTATTTGCATCACCTCGTCATCGCGACGGGTTGGGGCGTGCTCCTTGCACTCCTGGTGCTCCCGTTGCGTGGCGTGACGCGCATCACAGCTGCCGTGCTTGTCGCAGCGGTATACGGGGTACTCGCCCTATGGGTGCTCCCGTCCACGTTACGAATTGGTTACGCGGTGACGGGAACGCTATCCGGCGTGGTTGTCATTGGAGCTGCAGTAGCCGTCGCGTTGCTTGCCAGTGTCTGGGTCGCCATCGGCGAAGGACACGACTGACGCAGAACACGGTTGGTGGTGCAGTTGGATTTGCGGGTGGTGTTGCTCATCACAGGGTGGTCAGTCCTCCACGTATACGGCGCACGTGCCAGGCGGAGCTCCTTGTCAGGTCAAACCCTTTTTCACACAGGAGGCAGGAACATGGACGTCCTCGTACGACTCGAGGCGCGTCCGAGCGATTCGCCGGTAGTTGCGCACGTGAATTCGATTCCCGTGCTTCCCTTCGGCACCCGCTCGCGGCGTGAAGTGATCACGCTCTACGGCGTTGCCGACGCGCAGTCTCTGGCCTTGGCCCTCGCGGCCACCGTTGAGAGTGAGCGACTGGAAGCACACACCGGAGTCGTGCGCCATCTGGGCGTATGGCCGGACCGCGGTGCGGTCGGTGATTCGGCCTGGAGGGACGGAACGACGGGTCGGTTGGTCACGCAGGATCTTGATATCCCGTTGCTGACACTCGAGGCGCGTGCCTCCGAGCTGCTCGGCGCGTGTGGGTCGACGCTGCGGCGCGTCGCGGCTGGCCTGGCTATGCCGGACTGGCCCGAAGGCACCGAGCGGGCACTCAGCTTTTCGTTCGCGTCCAACGATGGAGTGGCGTCCGGCGGAGCTGGACACTCGCTAGAAGACGATGCCGGCGTTGAAAACTGGCTGGATTCCATCCGGCAGGCTGATGCCTTCACGTTCGAAATCGAGGGAGACTGAGTTCACACTTTCTTCGTCTGCGAAGGACCACGGGCCGCGACCACCTCAGGTGATCGCGGCCCGTATGTATTTCGTGACCTGAGCCTGCCGTCATATAGTTGAGTTCCCTTGCTCCGGTCCGGCCGGTGTCGCACGCTATCGGTGGCGGTCGACCAACCCTCTGCCGCCCGACGACCCTCGATTCGCGAGGGCCGCACGATGTACGGAATCGCGCGGGAGGGTACGATGCGGGAGTACGATAGCGCCGGCATCAGGAACATCGCCGTGGTCGGCCACGGCGGGAGCGGAAAAACCAGCGTGGTGGATGCCCTCTGTTTTGCGGCGGGATCAGGCAAACGCCATGGCAGCGTGCGTGACGGCACCGCACTCACCGACCATCTCCCCGAGGAAGTTGAACGGGGATACTCCATCTCCCTCGGTTGTGCCTACGCCGAGTGGATGGACGCCAAGATCAACTTCATCGACACCCCGGGTTCTCTCGACTTCCAGGGGGAGGCTCTCGCCGGACTCGCCGCGGCGGACGGCGCCCTCTGCGTGATCGGTGGTGCGACTGGCGTCGAGGTAGGAACGGAGCGAGTCTTTCGCGCTGCCGTGGCCAAAGAGGATCCCGTGTTGTTCGTCGTCTCCATGATGGACAAGGAGCATGCCGACTTCGATCGGATCTACGTCCAGATCAAAGAGCGCTTGACCACCAAGGTTGTGCCGGTGGAAATCCCGATCGGTACCGGCGCCAACTTCCGCGGCGTGATCAACCTGTTCACGCAGCGCGCCTACATGTACGCGAGCGGCGCGAAGGGCGAGTACGTGGAAGCGGATGTCCCGGTCGAATGCGAGGAGCGTTTCGCGCGCTACCGTCAGGAACTCATCGAAGCCATCAGCGCCACGGACGACACGTTGCTCGAACGCTATCTCGAAGGCGGCGAGATCGATCGCGACACCGCGTTGCACGGCATGAAGGACGCCATGGCGCGCCTCGACCTCTTTCCGCTCTTCTGCGCGTCGGCCGACAGCATGATCGGCGTGCGTGCGCTGCTCACGGAACTCGTGCAGCTCATGCCGAACGCGTACGAGATGGAAGAAATCCATGCGCTCACCGGTGCCGAGGGGCATCAGACGATCCAGCTGCACGCGAAGGACGACGGCCCCTTCGCCGCGCTGGTGTTCAAGACCCTCGCCGAGCCGCATGTGGGCGACGTGAGCTACTTCCGTGTACTCTCCGGTTGCATCGGCAGCGGACAGGACGTGTACAACGCTACGCGCGACAGCGCCGAGAAGCTGGGGCATCTCTCCATTCCCTGCGGACGAGAGCGCGTGGAGGTCGGCATCCTGCACGCCGGGGACATCGGATGCGTGACCAAACTGCGCAACACGCACACCAACGACACGCTCTCCGCCCGCGAGCATCCGATTCGCTTGACCGCGATCGAGTTCCCCGAGCCGGTGGTGCAGTTCGCGGTGCGTGCGGCCGTGCGCGGCGACGAAGAAAAGCTGCAGCTCGGCCTGCACCGACTGCACGATGAGGACCCGACGTTCAGTGTGCACTACAATCCCGAAACGCACGAGACGATCGTGGGCGGCATGGGCGAGCGCCATCTCGATGTGTCGATGGCTCTGCTTCGCCGAAAATTCGGTGTGCAAGCCGAACTCACGAAACCTCGCATTGCGTTTCGAGAAACGCTCACCGCGAAGGCCGATGGTCAGGGACGCCACAAGAAGCAGACGGGTGGCCGTGGACAATTCGGCGATTGCTGGGTGCGCCTCAGTCCGATGCCGCGTGGCGAGGGGTACCTGTTCGACGACGCGATCGTGGGCGGCGCGATTCCGTCGAAGTACATCCCGGCCGTGGACCGCGGGGTACAGGAAGCGGCGGCGCGTGGTGTGCTGGCGGGCTTCCCGCTGGTGGACTTTCGCGCCGAGCTGTTCGACGGCTCTACACACTCGGTGGACTCGAACGAAATGGCGTTCAAGATGGCCGGCATCATTGCCTTCAAGGCGGTCGCGCCGAAATGCCGACCCGTCCTGCTTGAGCCGCTCGATCTTCTCGAGATCACCGTGCCCGACCGCTTCTTGGGCGATGTCCTCGGCGATCTGTCTGGCCGCCGCGGCCACATTCTCGGGACCGACACCAACAGTGATCGCGCGGTTGTGCGTGCCGTCGTACCGCAGTCCGAGCTGCACCTGTACGCGACGCAGCTATTTTCGCTCAGTCACGGTCACGGTCAGTTTGTGCGGCGATTCAATGGCTACGAGCAAGTGCCGGGTGAGGCCGCGCAGAAGATCGTCACCGAAACTCTTAAGGAGCGAGAGACCGTCCATTCGTGATGCCTCGGTCAGAACATCTGTGCCCACCCGCGCGCCCGCGTGCGCGCGGGTCTGGACAGCGCCCCGAGTGATCGTCCCACCGCACAATGTGAGAACGCAATCAACGAATTGCCGTTACCAAGGGAGCTGTCGTCAATCGAGTTGCGAATCATCACGCTGCCGTAGATATCGGCCGTGCCATTCGGGCGGAAGTCATTCATGACAACGATCAAGCCGACAAACTTGAAGTTGCCGTTGGTGCGCAGACTTCCGTTCACGAGCAGGATCCCTTGACCGCGACCGCCATTCAGCGTCAGGTCTCCATTCGAATAGATGATCGGGAAATAGTTGGCGCAGCCTGCGACGGTGCCGATCCCACGATTCGGTTCACCCCAATTGGAAGCCGATAGTGTGCACGTCGAGGCAGATCCCGTCGGCGACGGGTTGGCGCCCGTCGTGATCACGTTGGCCTTTGCCGCGAGCGACGCGAACGTCTCTGTACCGTAGACGGTGAATGTGCTCGGGTCAGCGGCGCGCGGATCCTTATACGTGCCTCCAACGGCCTGGGTCGCCGGCTTCTGTATCGTGGCGGTTTTTGTTGGATTGTACGCAATCGCAAACGTGTCGCGCGTGCTGTAGCCGGCGCAGTCGGTCCATCCGGGTGGTGGCGTGTTCTTCCCCGTGATATCGATGGATCCCTTCACGGTGATATTACCCAACGACATGATCGCTGCGCCCGGCGTAATGTTCGCGCTATTCAGCCGAATCAGCTGATTCACCGCACGTTGTGCCTCGAGCGCTCCGTTACCGGCGCTCGCCCGTCCGATGGAGACAAGTGAGAACGTTGATGCGCTTAAGCGCATGAGGCTGACCCGCGCGGTGTCGCCGGTGGCCACGCCCACAACGTAAGACGAATCGACCGCGCCGACGGCCATTTGCGACTTGGCGGTCGTCCACGCATCGAACTGGGCGTTGGCCCCGAACTCCGCCACGGCGAGCGCCCGCTGCTCCATCAGTACGCCGCGGCTCGACTTGAATTCCTGCAGGGCAGTCATGAACGCGCCAGTCGACAACACGGCGATCACGACCACGGCAATCATCACGATAATGAGTGCGGTCCCACGACGATCGCGTACGAGTGACGTTCTCATCGCCGGTTCCGCAAAGCGACGCGGACGGCGACGGTGTCTTCAATCGCCGTGATTGAACTGCCCGCGACGCGCGAACTACTGCGTCCACGACCGCGGAGCACGATGTCCAGCCGTGCGGCGTTCGGCGCGCTGGCAAGCGTGGTGATTTTCGCACCCAACGTATCATAGAGTGCAACCGACAGGCCGCCGGTGCCGCTGGCGGACGCCGGCTGGTATGGTCCGCTCACCGGGATGGCGGCTGACCACGCACCGGATACGAACTCGCTCCGGCCGAGATACCATCGACCAGACGCGACTTGGGTCAGTGCGTATCGGGTGGATCGCACGAGTCGCAAGGCCGAACCGGCCAGCACTGAATCCGGAAGCGCTGGTGTGACGGTGAGTCGGAATCCCGATTTCCCAATATCGGCGGTGGGGTGCACGTACACGGTGCCGGAGCACGGTGCCGCGAGCACGCTCACGGTCGTGACGGTGTGCGCGCTCCAGAAATCCCCCTTTTGCCCAGAGGAATCCGGCCGCAGTATCGATACGACATCGCCGACGCTTGGCGTCGTGGCCCATGACGTCAAGGCCATGCGCGCTGCGCCGACCGGTGGCAGATCGACGGTCGTCGCGGTACGTGCGCACACGACCGACGAGCCCAGCGTCGCACGAAACGTGATGGACATGTTGTCGAATGCGGTGATGTCGCCCCCCACGCTCGACACGCCGCGCAGTTCGGTGGGAAGCAAGGACATCGCCGAGCGGAGCTCGCGCCGCACCACTGTTTGCTCGGTCATGCGCTGGAATGAGCGTTGCTGATCCATCATGATGCGCGCGACCAATGTACCGAGTACTCCCAGGATCACCATCGAGATCAGGAGTTCGACCAAGGTCCCGCCGCGGCGTCGCGAACGAGTACGCAGCATCAGGCGCAGGGCACGAGTGTGGAGTATCGGAAGGTCTGCTTTCGCCGTGGCAGCGTCAACGTGAGTGAGATTTGACGCGCGTATGTAGTCCGCGTCACGGTCCAACTCTCCGCGATGCCACGGGTCACGCCCGTTCCGCTCGAGAGCGCGCCTGCGCCGAGTGCGTTGCAGGAGATGCTCGCCAACGAGTCAAGGCGCGCCTGTGCGACGCTCGCGGCAATGAGTTGGTGTCGACTCCCGCCCATCTGCTCGGCAATCTCGGCGGACGTGTTCAACAGCCCGCCAATAGCGACGACCAACATCACACTCGCGATCAACAGCTCGATGAGCGTCGCACCACGACGGGTTCGCGAGCGGGCGCGACGGGAGGTTCGTGCGATCATAGGTCGCACCCCTTGAGCATCACGAGTCCGACGCCATTCACGCAGACCGTGTCGGAGTATGTGCCAACATTCAGCCGGTAACGCGTGATCGCGACCGATGATGGTGTCACGAGACCACGTGCGTCGTACCGGATCGACATCGGCGCCGCCGACAGCGCCGCGAGGGTCGCGCCGAACTGCTGGTCGAAACGCACCGGACCCATGATGGTGACTGGCTGTCCCTGCAACCCACTCAAGACGACCACACTGGCGGTCGTCCCCGACATCGTGAGCGTCGCGACTTTGCCTTTTTGGACCGCCGCAGCACGTGCGGTCGCGAACAACGACGAAAGTCCCTGTCGCGCGGCGCGGAGGGAGCTTTTCGATTTCATCTCGGTAATGCGCGGCAACGCCATCGCCATCATCAACCCGAGGATGACCACGACAAGAAGCACCTCGACGAGCGAGAAACCGGGGCGTCGAGGCGGGGAAATGGGGGCGATGGGCACCATGGTGTCAGGTATCGACGCCACAGGGAAGATTCTTAAGCGCGCTCAGCGCTGCGCTTTCCACCCAGTACCCAAGACCCAGCACCTCAAAACCCGCAGCCCACCGCCACCGACCACCGCGATCACACCTTGTGGTAGCTGATCCGCGCTGCTTCCCGCCGATCGGCGCCCTCGTAGATCTCGAAGTCGCTGAAGAAGGCCGGTGCCTCCTGCTGCAGGACGCGCAGCGCCATCACCGCCAACCGGCGGATCTCGAGCTCGGCCCCCTCGCTCGAGCGAAGTTCCAGCATCGTCCGCCAAGCGCGCGCGTTGGCCGTGACCACGATCTTCGTTTCGGTGCTGTTGGGCAGCACGCCACGCGCCGCTTCACGCGCCATCTTGCGGCGGTGCACCTTGTCGTCCACCCATGCGTACCGCGTCATCAGCGACTCGACCAGCGAGATGTAGCTCTCGACCGCGCTCGTGACCTGCGCACGCCAAGCCTGTTCGAGCGGTTCATCCCCGATCATGGCCGGCGGCATCACGAATTGCGCGTCGCTTTCGTCGACGTAGCGCTGCGAGAGCTGTGAGTAGGCGAAGCCCGCGCGGTGACGCACCAGTTCATGCGTGAGCGACCGGCTGACGCCTTCGAACAGGATCGAGTAGCTCGCATGTTCAAGCACGCTGCCGTGCCCCTGCTTCTTGATGTTCTCGAGGGAGTCCCGCGTGGTCCGGCCGGCCGGATTCCGCTGGCTCATATAGCACAGGCGGCCAGCAAATTCGGCGAGCCGCTCGCCGTCGGTGGACTCGCCGATCCACTGCACCGGCAGATGGCTGGCCTCGACAAACTGGGGACGGGCGAGCACGGTGATCTTGGGCTCGCGGAGAATCGCGGCGTCAGAGAGCGGCATGGCAGAGAAATCGGGTGAATGAGGTGCTAGCGACGGTGCGGTAATAGCGTAATATCGCCAATATCGTCGGCGGCGACATGACCGCCCGGTACGATCCTTCCAGCCGTCCCCCATGTCTGCACGCACGCCTGGCCGCACGCTTCAGGACGAGATTCAGCAATCTCGGCCGTTCCGATCCCAGTCGCAGGAGGCGACGATCGCCCTCATGCGCACGGCGTCCGTCGTGAGCCGGCGGTTTGCGCGTGTCGTCGAACCGCATGGGATCAGTCTGGCGCAGTACAACGTACTGCGGATCCTGCGAGGCGCCGGGAGCGAGGGACTGCCCACGCTGGCCATTCGGGATCGCATGATCGATGAAGGGTCAACCGTGACCCGTCTTCTGGACAAGTTGGAGAAGGCGTCGCTGGTGTCTCGGGATCGATCCCGCCCCGACCGCCGTCAGGTGCTGTGCACGATCACGACGCAGGGCGAGACGCTGTTGGCGCTACTCGACCCGCAAATCGATGCGACCGATCTCACGACCATCGCGATGCTGACGCCGGAAGAGTGCGCCTCGCTGTTATCGGTCCTGGCTGCTGTTCGCGCTGAGTTGAGTGACGAATAAAGCCATCATAGCGCCATTGTAGAGTCAGTAGATGCTATATTTCGTCGGGCAGGCTTTCTAGCCGGTACCGGCTCCAGTCCCGCGTCCGCTCAATGTCA
>JBBQAK010000106.1:0-10016 GCA_038316215.1 Gemmatimonadales bacterium
GCCTTTAAAGGCAGTGCGGTGAATCTAGAGAAAGGACGTGCCGGCCTCTTCCCGATTGGCGACGTCGGTCCAACGGTATCGACGCCGTACAATTACAAAATTATGGCGGACAATCTGGTCCCCGTGCGCATCATGGCCGACGCTGGGTACATGAAAGTGTACCTTGGCGACAAACGCGTGGTGAACGCGCCCAATGCTGTCTTTCCGCGCGGCGATACGTTGTACATCGGGTTCGGCTGGGCGCTGGCCGACGCACCGCTGTTCATCGGGCCGATTCGCGTGGCCGCAGGTGGTCGCGACTTGTACGATCGCCTGGCCGTCAGCGGACGGGTGGCAACCCAGGGGATCTTCTTTGCGACCGGCAATGACCGGTTGCAGCCGGAGTCGACCCCTACCCTCAAGGAAATCGCCGAGATGCTCACGTCGCATCCGACGCTGCGTCTGCGCATTGAAGGGCACACCGACAATGTCGGCGATGACGTGGCCAACCAGGCGCTGTCCGAACGCCGAGCGGCGAGCGTACGCGCGTGGCTGATGGAATCGGCCAGCATTGACGGTGCGCGACTTGAATCGGCAGGGTTGGGCGAAAGCAAACCGGCCGGCGGGAACGATACCGCTGAAGGACGTCAGCAGAACCGACGGGTCGAGCTCGTACAGATCGGAAAGTAGGCGTTCGGGGAGCGTGTTGCGCGAGGAGCGCTCACGCTCCCCGCATCGTGAAAGTCCGCTCGCAATGAAAGCACTTTACTCTGGCTCACAGCATCGAGCAATTGGACACGCCCAATGACGCGCGAGCGACGACGGTCGAGTCGATACGGCGGCGGCGCTGAGCATATCGCGACCGATGAGCCGTACGCCGGCGTCGACCTCCTCCGCCCTCGGGTCGCCAGCGTGACGGATGCCGCGGAGCGGGCAACCGCTGGGCTCTCCGACGCGGAGAGTCGCGCGCGCCTTCGCTCCACACTCTTGGCGCTCACCCCGCCCGTCGGCACGCCCATCGGCATTCCGCGCGGAACCGCGCGGCGCCCCCACGATCACCGAAGGAGACTCGCCCCAATGTCCGCTTCTACTACGTCCCGCGCCGTACCCGCGCTGCTCGCCGTCATTGCACTGGCCACCACTGCACTCGCGCGTCCCGTACGCGCGCAACTGACGCAGGACGCGCCTGCCCCCACCATGTGGGCGTGCTACGTGCCCGTCACGGGCACGGTGTACCGCGTGCGCACGGAAGACACACGGCCGGACTGCGCGGCCAAGCAGCATGTGCTCTTTGGCTTCTCGGTCGGAGCCAAGGGGGAACCGGGACCGCAGGGCCCCCAGGGGTTGCAGGGCCCGCCGGGAGCCCAAGGAGCTTCCGGCGCGGCAGCGCCGATCGCCGGGCTCGAATTCGTGCAGGCGTCCATGCCCCTGCCGCCAGGCGAGGTGCGCACCCACAAAGTGGCGTGCCCTGACGGCAAGCGTGTGGTCGGCGGAGGCGCCACCGTCAACCCCATTACCTACGTGATAGGACAAGGCGCAAACATGGTCGTGTTCAAGCAAGCACCGGATTATTCCGGCATAACAACGGTGCCGAACACGTGGCAGGCCAGCGCGTAGAGCACGAGCGCGACGACCAGTAGCACCCGGAGCGCCGGCACACCCGTCTGACAGAATTCGAACGACGTATGCACAAAGCGCCCGCTGAGGCCATGTTTGTTTTGACCTGTTCGAGCCTGTGCCAACGCGGTTCTTCCGTCGGAGCGATAGTGCAATACGACAAGACTACCTGGGAGCGATTGCGACCAGCTGTGGACTCTGCCCTCGAGCTTGAAGTATCGGCGCGCGGTGAGTTCTTACGCTCGCTGCGCACGACAGACCCCGAGTTGGCCGCGTTGGTAGAAGACTTTCTCGCGCACGAGATCTCGGCGGATGCCGCGGGATTTCTCGCGAAGGACATCCATGAAACCGTGCTCGGCCATCAACCGGCATCGCTCGCGGGCATGGAGCTCGGCCACTACGTGCTCGACCGCGCGCTTGGACACGGTGGCATGGGACAGGTCTGGCTGGGTCACCGAAGTGATGGGCGGTTCGAGGGATCGGTCGCGGTCAAGCTGCTCAACATTTCGCTCGTCGGTGGTGGTGCGGATATCCGTTTTCGCCGTGAAGGCAACATCCTGGCGAAGTTGTCGCACCCCAACATCGCGCGATTGCTCGACGCGGGAATCACCACGATCGGTCAGCCGTACCTTGTGCTCGAGTATGTGGAAGGCGTCTGGATCGACGAGTACTGTGACGCCAACGCGCTCACGCCAGAGGACCGAATCCGAATCGTGCTGCGTGTGCTCGACGCCGTGTCCCACGCGCACGCGAATCTGATCATTCATCGCGACCTCAAGCCGGCGAACATCCTCGTCACATCGGCCGGCGAGGTAAAGCTCCTCGACTTCGGCATCGCCAAGTTGCTCGAAGGCGAAGACGCGGAACTGCTCACGGCGACCGGCGGTCGCGCACTGACCCCTGCGTTTGCATCACCCGAGCAGATCCGTGGCGACACGATTTCCACGAGCACCGATGTGTATTCGGCGGGCGTACTGCTATTCCGGCTACTCACCGGCGCCCACCCAACGGCTCAGGGTGCGACGACGCAGACTGAGACTCTTCGCGCCATTGTCGACGGTAACGTCACGCCACTCAGCGAGGCGATTCGGTCCGCGAAAGGGCGGACCGCCGATGACGTGCGCGTGGCGGCCGAGCGCAGGGGAAGTTCGACCGACCGCCTGAGCCGGCAGTACCGCGGCGACCTGGACAACATTCTGGCACATGCCCTTCGGCAGAATCCGGCCGAACGCTATCAGTCGGTCGCCGCCTTCGCCGATGATCTCCGCCGGTATCTCGCTCATGACGTGGTGAGCGTGCGCGCCGACGCGACATGGTATCGGCTCTCACGTTTCGTGCGGCGCCACCGTGTCGCCGTTGTGGCTGGTGCCGTCGTGGCAACCGCCCTGCTCGGCGCAACGGTGGTCTCACGAAATCAGATGCGCATTGCGCAGCGAGAGCGAGATGCGGCCACTCTCAACGAGCGCTATTCCTCGGCGATCAGCGATGTGCAGATGCAACTGCTCGCGCTCGTTGAGTCGGGAGAGGGTACGTTGACCGAGGACCAGCAACTTGCGCGCATTCAGGAAACCGTTGCCAGGCAGTTCGGCCGTGAGCCCAAGATTCACTCGAGGATTCTGGCGATGCTGGCGGATCGGTATGGAACGAAGAACGATCTCATGAGACAGTCGTCGCTGCAGTTGCTGGCCGCTGCGCAATCGCAGGTTGCCGGTGACTCGCTTACCGAAGCGGCGAACCGCTGCCTCGCGTCGTGGATCATGTTCAGGTCCGAGCGCGCCGATTCAGCGGAAGCAGAGCTTGCGAAGGCGATGACACTGCTGGCGGCGGCTCGCGGAACGGGGACGTCGGCCGACGCGGCGTGTAACTCGGCGATTGCCACGCGATATATCGTACGGCAGCAGTTCGATTCTGCGGTCACCTACATGCAGTCGGCCGTCCGGATCACGGAGCGCCTCGGTGACACCCTCGGCAGCAACTATGATGTCGCGCTCAACAATCTCGGTCTGACACTGACCCAGAGTGGACATCCACGTGAGGCGTCAGTGGAGCAGAGAAAGCTTATCGCCTCCATGACGCGACAGGGAAAGGCAGAGACCGAAGGGTACATGGTGATCACGTCCAACTTGGCGGTCGCGCTGATGTCCGTTGGTGAATTCGAGACCGCGCGATCGTTGCTCGAAACGGAGATTGCGCGCGTGCATCCCGCGGGTAGCACCTCGGAGGTTCCGGCGCCGCTGCGCGTGCGTGCCATGCTGTCGTATCAGAAACTGGAGATGGCAGACAGCGTTACGCGTCTTGCCGAGGAGATTCTCGGCGACAACGGACGACAGTTGCCACCGCCGGTAATTCTCGATGCGCGTGTTGCACTGGGCGAAGCGATGCTGCGCTCCGGGCGCGTGGCCGACGCGCGGCGCGTGAGCACGGCACTCACTCCCATGCTCGCACAGATGCCGCCGCGACCGCGGAGTCGCATGCAGCCCGTGTTGCTGCACGGCGCATTGCTGAGCGCCACTGGGCAGACGGCACTCGCCCTCGATTCGGTGCAGCGGTTTCTCAGTGCGTCGGGCTACACCCCATCAAAGCGCAACGAAAGCTGGATGTCACCGTTGCTGGTGCAGGCGAGCGAATACGCGCTCGCCACCAACAATGCGCGCGTGGCCGCAACACTGGCGCATGATGCGGGTGAGGCCGCGAGCATCGATTCGCTCGCGGTCACGCAGAGTGCGTTCGTGGGCAGGGCGTTCGCCGCCGAAGCGCGTGCGGTGCTCGCGCTCGGTGACACCACGGGCGCGGTTGGACTTGCGCAGCGCTCACTACGTCCGCTGCGCTATGGGTATGGTGCCGCGCATCCGCGGGTGGCCGCGCTAGAACAGTGGATCGCTCTGACCGGGAAGCGGCGGTAGCAGTAGCACGGCCCTCGGCGTTCGAGCCCTACTCGTAGCGAATGAACACCACGTCGGTCGTGCGCCCCGTGGTGGTGCGCGTGCGATACAACGGCGCCACCTTCATCTCGGCCACGGCGCCTGAGCCGGAGAGGCGATCCATGAACTGCGTGAGCTGATACGGTTCGTCGAACTCCAAGCTCAGATGCCAGCCAGCGTCTCGCGAGCTCACGCCGCGCAGCAGCATGCCGGGCACCAAGGCCGACAGTGCGCGCTGCCGAACGATGGCCTCTTGGGGATCAGCGGGCCCATTCTCCAGCGCCTGTTCCTCCTGATAGAGACGGTCGGTCTTGGCCTGTGCCAGCGCCGCCTCGTCCTGATCGATGATCTGCTGACGCGCGCGCGCCACCGGCACCGGTAGTTCGGGGTCGAACTTTTCCGCCATCGTCCACACCGACTTCGTGGCGAAGGTGCCCGGAATGGGGATCCCCTTGCAGCCGTCGCCGCACCACACCGTGATCTCGTCGTAGTCCGTGAAGTCGACGCGAGCCACCAGCGCCCCGTTTGCATTCGGGGCGATTTGCATGGCGTGGCGCTTGGGAAAAAAGTCGCCCGTCTTCATGTCCTGGTCCCACTGCGTGGGGAAATTCCCGTCGGGAATACGCAGCCAGCCCCCTTCGCAGTAGTAATCGCCAGACCACGCGTCGCCCTTCCGCAGGGAGCCCGTGGTCGACACGCTGTCGCGGTACACCACCTTCACCGTGAGACCCTGGTCGGCATTGCCCGCGAGCTCGAAGTAGGCCCAGTCGGCGTCAGTGCTGTCGTACGGCACGCGCCGTTTGGCCATGAGCATGGAGATGGGCTCGGACGAATCGAAGTAGCGACCGGCGACGGTGGGGCAGTTGGGGTCGGCGGCGAGGACCACCTTTGGCCAGGCGCGGGGCATGCCTTTGGTGGCGCCGGTGCAGGCGGCGGCGGTGAGCGCCATTAGAGCAAGGATGAGGATACGACGTGGGGTCATATCCGTGGGACGATTTAGGGGGGAGCGACGTTGCTGGTTCGTCGGGGGGGCTCCTCGCGCTCGTTCGCCGACGCCCTCACGCGCGTCGCACTGGTGCCCTACTCAAGAAAGTCGGACAGTGGCTCGATGCCGGCGTTACGGTGGTGTGGGTGATCGACCCTACTCGGCGCACCGCGCCGGGGTACTGCCTAGCGCCAACACGCCGCGGCCGACCAGACTACGCAGCTCCCTGCTTTCATCTGTCCGCCTGCACCAATCGATATTTCATGCACATTGCTGGCAAAATCATGGCACGTGCGCTGCTGGTCGGCACCGCGCTCGGCGCCTCCGGCTGCGACCGCGCGTCGGTAAACTCCCCCCGCACGCACCCCATCGTGGGCACTTGGCTGGTGCAGGACCCCAATGCGCCGTTCCCGTACCACCTGTACGTGTTCAACGCCGACGGCACGATGCAACAGGCGAATCCCGATGCGGGCGATCCGCGCACGAGCGACAGCGACGGCAAAGGTGTGTGGCAAGCCCGCAGTGATCGCAGTGACCGCATCGAGGCCAAGTGGGTAGAGCTCACGGCCGACCGCACCACGCATCAATATGCCGGTCGCCTAGAGCTCGTCATGCAGATCACCGTCACGGGCGATTCGCTGACGGCATTCGAGACCGTGAAGGTGTTCGACGCAGCCGGGGCGTCGGCTCAAGCGCCCGCGACACCGAAGCCGTTGCAGGGTGCGCGGGTGACGCTGCCGTAGGCTACGCGCCGAGATGAGGAGTTATGTGTTCGGCATGGGCCGCGCGCTACGTCCACCTGAGCGTATCATCGGCGATCGGGAGCGTACGAATGCGCTTGGCCGTAGCGGCAAAGATGGCATTGCACACGGCGGGCGCCGCCGGCGGGAGTGCGGGTTCGCCCAGCCCAGTTGGCGGCGCTGACGACTTGATGAAATGCACATCGATGACCGGCGGCGCCTGACCCATGCGCAGCATCGGATACTTGTTGAAGTTCGTCTGCGCCGCCGCGCCACGCTCGATCGTGATTTTTTGAAACCACGCGGCGCTGATGCCATCGAGCATCGAGCCCTGCACCTGTGCTTCGGCGCCACTCAAGTTCACGATCGTGCCCGCATCAACGGCGGCGGTGAGCTTCTTGATCTTGAGGTCGCCCGCCTGACTGACCGACACATCGGCGACGATCGCCACGTACGCGTTGTTCGCGAAACAGATCGCGAAGCCCTGACCCTCGCCACGCGCGCGCTTCTGTCCCCAGTTCGCTTTCTCGGCGGCGAGCTTGAGGACCGCGATCAATTTGTTGGCGTCAAATCGCGGCGACGCGGGCACCGTGGCCAGCATGTCGAGCGTAAACGCCAGTGGCTCCTTCCCCGCAGCGTGCGCCAGTTCGTCCATGAAGCATTGCGTGGCCCACACATTCCCGTTGTCACCCGGCGCGCGCCAAAACCCGGTGGGAATGCCACCGCGCAATTTGCTGGAGCGCACTTGTGACCCTTGAATCGCATTGAACGGGAAGCCGCCCGCGGTCATGTCACCAGGTCCACCCTCCATCTTCACGAAGGCGTCGTGCAGCGCGACCACTTTGCCCGCGCCATCGATTCCGGCGGAGAAGGCGTGCCATCCGTTCGACCGATAATTGTCGTGCGCAAAATCTTGTTCGCGCGTCCACGTCAGTTTGATCGGCGTGCCGGCAAGCTTCTTGGCAATGGCAGCGGCTTCGAGGGAGAACTCGTTGTTGCCGCGACGGCCGAATCCACCACCCAGTCGCGTGATGTGCACCTTCACGTTGTTCGCCGCTAACCCCAAGCCTTTGATGACCAGACCCTGTCCCGATGACGGGATTTGCGTCGGCGTCCACATTTCCATCACGCCGTTGTTATACCAGGCGGTGCAGTTCTGCGGCTCGAGCGTGGCATGCGCCAGAAACGGATAGTGATACACCGCCTCGACGGCACGCACACCCGACGGCAGCGGCGCCGGCCCGTTGGCTTTCGCCAGCGTCAGCGCTTGCACCGCCATGTCGGCGCTGCTCTGCGACACCTGCGGCCCTTCGTTCCACTGCACCTTGAGCGCCTTGGTGGCGCTGAACGCGTTCCACGTTGAATCGGCGACCACCGCCACGCCCGACGTCAGGCCGGCGATTCCACTCAGCACGAACGCATCACGCACGCCGGGCTTGGCCTTCACTTCCTCAAGGTTCGCGCTCACCACTTCACCACCAAACACCGCGCACTTGGTGTACGTGGCGTAGAGCATACCCGGCAGCTTGACATCCATGCCAAAGAGCGGCGCGCCCTTCACGATTTTGCGATTGTCCACGCCCGCGATGCGCGTGCCAAGCAGTTTGAAGGTGCGAGGATCCTTGAGCGGCACGTCAACGGGCGCCGGCAGCTGCGCGGCCTTCGTGGCGAGTGCGCCGTAGGCGGCCTTTCGGTTCGACGCCGCGTGCATGACCACACCCTCAAACGTGGTGCATTCACTGGCGCGTACGTTCCACTCTTGTGCCGCGGCCTCAACGAGTACGGCGCGGGCCGCTGCACCAGCGCGTCGCATCGCGATGAAGTTCGCCACCGTCGATCCGCTGCCGACGCTGAATTGCCGACCGTACGCCGGATTGAGGTCGCCTTGCACCACGGTCACCTGTTCCCATTTCACGTCCAACTCTTCGGCGATGATCATGGGCAACGACGTCTTGATGCCTTGCCCCATCTCCGAGTTGGGCGCGATGAGCGTGACGGCTCCGCTCGGGGCGATGCTGACAAAAACGTTCGGCGCAAAGTCTGCTACGGGCGCGAGCCCAGCCGCTGGAGCGCCATCGACGGCCGCGACATGGGCGCTCGCGTCCGACACACTCGCGACCAACAGTCCGCCGCCGGCCAAGGCGCTGATCTTGATGAACTGGCGTCGATCAATCTGACGGGCATGCTTCGACGCGCCGGCATTCGGGTCGTGAGTCATTCGCGCTTGCCCGTAGCAGGAGTGGAGGTCGCGGCCAACTCAGCGGCGCGCTTGATGCCGGCGCGAATACGCGTGTACGACGCGCAGCGACACAAATTTCTCGCCATCGCGGCATCGATGTCCGCATCGGTAGGGCGCGGATTTGATTTCAGCAACGCCGCCGCGGCCAGGATCTGCCCGCCCTGGCAATAGCCACATTGCGGCACATCGAGTTCGCACCACGCATCCTGCAGGGCACGCGCCTGCGGTGAGTCGATGCCCTCAATCGTCGTTACCACCGCTGAGCCGACGGTCGATACCGGTGTGCGACACGATCGCGTGGGTACCCCGTTCAGGTGCACCGTACATGCACCGCATTGATTGATGCCGCAGCCGAATTTGGTGCCCGTCAGTTCCAGCGAATCGCGCAACACCCATAACAACGGCGTGTCGGATTCCACCTCGACCGTCCGGGGTGCGCCATTCACGTTGAGTGTGTACTTGCCCATCAAACGCTCCGCGAAGTCGTGTGATGGCAATATACGGGTGGGAATGGCGGGTGGCTTTAGTCGGCGCGAGGCCTCATCGGCACGATCAGGCGGCGGAGCCGGTCCACGGCTTGATGCGACGGAGTTCCGGTAGTCCCCGATTTCGACGTCGGCTGGACCGGCGGGGGGCTAACGAAAACACAGGCGATACTGCATCCATCGCTTGTGTCGCGATCACCCGAGCAGGCGACGACGTGTTTCGGCGGTAGTCGCCTCCACCACGAGACCGATTGAGGTCAGGACGTCGTGATGCCCAGCAACGTGTGCCGCGGCGTGGAGCGCATGGTCGCGATTGGCATCAAGACGGTCGCAGACGTCGGCGACAAGTTCCTTCGCCAGCGCCGGCGTGAGGCCAAACGAGCGCGCTGCTTTTCGGAGTGACGCCGGTGTCAGCTGGGTCAAGTGCAACACCCCGGCGAACAGCAGCGGCAACGCGGTATCGAGGTCGTTGTACGCCATGGTGCACACCACGTCGTACGCTGGCGCGAGTCGCACCGCGCCATCGGCATTGCGAACCACGCTCACATTTTTCGCGTGCGCGTCGCGGTTGCCGAGTGCAAGGTTTGCTACGGCCCACCGAAAGAGCAGCGGGGTGTCCGTGCCAGGGTCGGTCCCATAACGCCGCAGGGCGGCCGTCAGGTCGGCGTACGTGGGCCCGCCCGTCTGTGCGTATTTGGCTCGCGGGGGTTTGCCCGTGAGTTGGCATCCGTCCTCGGCGTGGAGTCGCACCACGCTCCCGTCGGGCCGGCAGACCCGGTCGAAACGGGCCGTCTCATACACGCCAGCGTCGAGGGCGCACACCGTGTGCGCGGCCGTCGGCACACCGGCTGAGGCCATCATGGACATCGCGGCGAGTTCGTTCTGGAGCAAGCCCGGGAATCGCGCGCGCTCGCGTTTGACGAGCACCGTGCTCGGGGCGCCGGCCACGGGTAGGCGGTACTCCGGGGCCGCCCCGTGTGACTCGCGTCCTGTTTGCGGCCGGCGGTACAGCACCAGCTTTTCCTGTGCACCGCTCATCGACGTGCGCGC
>JBBQAK010000448.1:0-3033 GCA_038316215.1 Gemmatimonadales bacterium
GCGACCGTGCCGGCGAGCCCGTTGAGGATGACCACTTGGGCGTGCCGGACGATCCGGCGCGCGCGCGGAAAAACATGTTCGGTGAGCACGCTCCGATCTATCGCCCGCGACGGTAAATCGGAACCCGCGGCGACGATTCCCGTGCGTTACCTGGCCGGATCCCGGCAAACGGGCCGATGATCGTTCGGGCCTTCGTCGAATAATTCGCCGGTTTTGTCGCAGATCACGCCGGTCGCACTGTCCCGTACCGACACGAACCAGTGGGAGGCGGTGGCGTTCGACTGCACGACGGCCTGATCGGCGGGGAGGCGCAGACCACGGGCTTCGAGCTCACGCCACGTCGCGAAGCGCTGGTTGAGCAGACGGAAGGTGGATTGTCGCTCATGGACAGCCTTGAGCGTTCCGGTCACGGCGTCTTTGCTCTTCGTCACGCGCATGGTGCCCCGCACGCGCACGGACGCGATCACGATGAACACGAGGACGAATGCGACGATCAGACTGGTGACGATCTGACCGTCTTGCTGCGCCGTCGCAGCGCCCTTGGTGACCACGCGTCGTTGAACCGGCGCGGTCGCACTCGGTACTCGCGCGCCGGACGACGTCGACTTGCCAGCGGACGGCCGCGCAGACGACGTCATCGGGGCCTCGGCGGGCCGTGTCGATGCACGCGGTGGTGGTGCCCAGCCGATCGGTCGCTTCGCCGCGGAGAACGTGTCCGCAGCAAGCGTCGACGGGCGGCGCGGGGGATTCGGAGACATGGGAACATGCTACCCTCATGACGACCCAGCCGGCATAGCGACATCGGCACAGCCGTTACACCACAGGAATTGTCGCAAACCTTTTGTGATGAGCGGCTCGGCCCAAGGTTGGCTATGTTCCCCCGTATGTTCTTCCGCGAACTGTATGACGGGGCGCTCGCGCAGGCGAGCTACATCATCGGATGTCAGGCCACCGGCGAAGCCATCGTAATCGATCCGCTTCGCGATCCCGCGCCGTATCTCGAGGTGGCGCGCGTTGAGGGTCTGCGCATTACGCACGTCACCGAAACGCACATTCACGCCGACTTCGTGTCCGGCGCCCGTGAACTCCGCGCCGCCACCGGTGCCCGCCTGTACCTGTCGGGAGAGGGCGGCCCCGACTGGCAGTACGCCTTCGCCGTTCACGATGAGGCCGTGCTGTTGCACGACGGCGACCGGATCATGGTTGGCAACATCCAGTTCGATGTGCTGCACACCCCGGGGCACACCCCGGAGCACCTCTCGTTCGTCGTGACCGACACGCCACGAGGAGCGGGGCCGATGGGCGTTCTCACCGGCGACTTCGTTTTCGTCGGTGATGTCGGTCGACCCGATCTGTTGGAACGAGCGGCCGGTCTCGCCGACACCATGGAAGCGGGAGCGCGAACGCTCTTCCATTCACTGCAGCGGTTTCGGGCACTCCCCGACCACTTGCAGGTGTGGCCTGGGCATGGCGCGGGCTCGGCATGCGGGAAGGCGCTGGGCGCGGTGCCGTCGTCCACGGTCGGGTACGAGAAGCTGTCGAACTGGGGCGTGGCCGAGCGTGACGAAGCGGCGTTCGTGACAGCGGTGCTTGAGGGGCAGCCCGAGCCGCCACGCTATTTCGCGTCGATGAAGCGCATCAACCGCGACGGACCGCCGGTGTTGGGACAGGCGCCGGTGGCGCCAGCGATGTCGGCTGCCGACGTGCTCGCCGGCCTCGATAACCGCACGCGATGGATCATCGACTTGCGACCGGCGGGCCACTTTGCCGACGGTCACCTCGACGGCAGCGTTTCGGTGCCCTATACCAAGAGTTTCAGCACGTGGGTGGGTTCGATCATTCCGGTCACCGACGAGATTGTCCTGCTGTCGGACAACGCGCTTGACGCCGAGCCGGCGGCGGTACGGTGGGCCGTACGTGATTTATCCCGTATCGGATTTGACCGTATTATCGGCTCGGCAGACGCCGGCGAGGCGCTCTCGGCGTGGCGCGCGGCTGGTCATGACCTGCCGTCGATCCGACAGACGGTGGTCGATGACGCGCGATCCGCGGTCGCGGACGGTTCGGGTGTGATCGTTGATGTCCGCGGGCAGACGGAATGGAACGCGGGTCACGTGCGCGGTGCGATCCACATCCCGCTGGGCGATCTGCGTCAGCGCGTTGATGAGCTTCCCGCCGCACCTCTGTACGTCCACTGCCAGTCGGGTGTGCGATCAGCGATTGCCACCAGCGTACTCCACCGACTCGGCCGCGAGGATGCCGTGAACGTGCGCGGTGGATTCGCGGCATGGCAGGCAGCGGGGCTGCCGTTTGTGGGACAAAACGAATGACGCAGGACTGACGCAGTCTGACTAGTGTCGCGGGGCCGGTTAGAATGATCGGCTCCGTGGCGGCGCAAACCGGCACCGGAATCCCGCGCTGTGTGTTGGTGATGTCAGTCGACTGTGTGGATTGCTTCATTGCAATGAGCCGCCCCGGACTCCGGAGCGGCTCGTTGTGTAGCCAGGATGGACGCCATGGCGTCCGCGCCCGTCGATGTGAGGCGGTGTCAGGCCGAAAAGAGGCGCTGCTGCAGGACCTCAGCGGCTACTGCCCGTTGCGCCGCGTTGCCGACGCGGAGGACGTCGACGCACGCCAACAGGTGATGGAGTCGGGCATCACGGGCGGCGACCTTCGGCACGCCATTGAACAGTGGCACGAGCGACTCACCGCGCACGGCGCCGCCTTCCATCGGCCACACGAGTGGTTTCATGGCCGAACCGTTACCCATGAGGGCCGAGAGTTCGGGATGCGCGCCGGCGGTGGGCATGCCGATGCGCTCCGGACCGTGTACGGGCGGGAATGCATAGCGCACCCCGTGCACCAGAAATTCCCGGCAGGCAGCCTGATTCACCGTACGGCTTGACGGCTTACAGAGCCCCGCATGCTGAAGTCGCGCGACGGCCCGATGCGCCGCGCTGGTGCTGGTCGCCAGCGCGTTCGCCAGGGGCTCATAGCGGTCCTCCGGTACCAGCAGAAGACGAAGGGCCACAG
>JBBQAK010000005.1:0-22880 GCA_038316215.1 Gemmatimonadales bacterium
CATGTGGCGAAACATCAGGCGATGGTCATTCCCGCTCGGCCCATCGCGCTCTGCGCGGTTGGTAGCAGCACCGCATACAGCACGTCGTGCACCGGTGTCGGCACGCCATGCGCACGTCCGAGACGCACCACGGCACCGGTCTGTGCTTCGAATTCCGACGGTCGTTCGGCCATGAGATCGCGCTGCAACGACGTCGAACCGTCCGCCGGCAGACTATCGTAGCGCGCCCACACCTTGACGATTGCGTCGGCTGGCCACGCAATGCCAACGGCCTGACCCACGTTCCGCACTTCATGCAATGCGGCGTCGATCAATGCCCGCGATTCCGGTACCGATCGTACGACACCGAACGATACGCGCGCGGCGGCACCCACGGCGCCGATAGGTTCGATGAACAGGAACTTCTCCCATTGCGCGACACCCATGTCGTCGGGGAGAACAGCGACCAATCCGGCCCCGCGGAGGGCGGAGGCGAATCGCGCGATCTGCGGGTACGCCGTCGACTGCGCCGGCGCCCCGGCACGGCGGCCGAACTCGACGATCGGGGTGACGGCGGTGTGGCGGATGTGTCCGGGGCCGGCCTGCTCCACCAACACCCGGCCTAATCCCTCGAGGACGTTGCCGTCCCCGAGCGTGGCCGCGAGCAGTTCGCTGGCTTCCACCCCGTTCTGGACAGGGATCACCGCCGTGGCCGGTCCGACCAGCGGCCGCAGCGACGGCGCAAGGCTCGCGACCTGGGTGGCCTTCACGCACACGAGCACGACATCAACGACGCCCACCGTGGCTGGATCGTCGGTGGCCTGCACCGACGGCAACGTGAGATCGCCGTCGATGCTTTCCAAAATGAGACCGCGTGTCTGTAACGCGGCCAACGTGGCGCCGCGCGCAATGAACGTGACATCGTGGCCGGCCTGCTGCAGTCGGGCACCGAGCACACCGCCGATGGCACCTGCCCCGACCACGGCGACGCGCAGCCGATCTAACGGGCGCGCCACCGTGTCGGTGTTACTCACGGCTTGCCGATCGAGAAGCCGGCAATGTGCGCATCGGTGTTGTGACCCATGCGGAAGCCAACCATCCCATCGGTGCTCTTGAGCTTACCGGCCGCGACCAGCTCGGCCTTGCTGTAGCTCGCCACTTCGGTGCCGTTGATCATGCACGACACCTTGTCGCCCTTCACCTGCATCGCGATCTCCTGCGTCACCGGCTTGCCCTTCGCTTCTGCCTTGTGCACGGCGTCGCTCATACCACCACGCGGTCCGTTCATCTGGAACGGCGCCGGGCCCATGCCGCGCACGATGAAATTGCCATTGCCGTACGCGGCGCAGTACAGATACGACTCGTTGTCCGTGCCCATATCGTTACCGCCCATGACGATGCCGTACGGGTGCGGATGGCTGTTGAGTCCCATGTACTCACGCTCAGAGAACGTGGCCTTCACGACGTAGTCGCCCTTGCCCGTCATCTCGGGGTTCCAGTACGTGATCGCAGGGCCGGTGGTGGCGTGCATGCCCGGACCCATGGCCACAAACTTGGCGCTGTCGACGGTGAGTCCAGCCTTGGCTTCCTTACCATCAACCTTGCCCATCCAGCCTTTCATCTGAATTCCGCCCTTCACGGCGGTGGACTTCTCCATCTCCTGCGCCTGCACGAACTGTGGCACAAGGGCGAGGGCGGCGGTCGCGAGCGCGACCTGCATGGTACGCTTCATCGAAATACTCCTGATGTGATTCGGTGGGACCGACGGCGAATAACGGCGAGCCGGCAGACCTGAATGTTTGCGTCGGGATTCGATTGGCGATAGGGTGCGGAGCATTTGGAGCCCGGGTTGTGCCACATTCTCCGGAGCCTGTGATGCCCGCCGCAACCGATCGCCTCACCAACCGACCGGTCTGCTTTGACCTGTCGACATCCGACGATTCGCCGGCGGAGCTGGGGTATTACCCTCTGGCCGTCGGAAAGGGCCGTCCCGCCGCGGCAGGCGCCCCGGGAGTTCCCGGACGGTCTATTTGCGGGGCGCGCGACCGCAGGAGGCGATCTGGCGGACGGCGGAGAGATCACGGGTCCGTCCATCGGCGTTTCCCGAATTCCTGAACGGTCCGAACCCCAGTCGCTTCAGTAATCGCCGTCGGCCACAGCAACCGCCAGAACACGGACATCACCGAGTGCACTGAACCAACACAGAGAAGACAAACAATGCTTTTGCGTATCCGTGTTGGGTCGGCGTGATCCGCGACCTCCGTGTTCTGGCTTTTACCGATCGAGCGAAACGTCTGGCTGGCGTTGACCCGACTGCTTTCAACGGCCACAGCAACTGCCAGAACACGGACATCACTGATGGCACTGAACCAACACAGATAAGATAAAAAATGCTTTTGCTTATCGGTGTTGGGTCGGCGTGATCCGCGACCTCCGTGTTCCGGCCGTTATCGATCGAGCGGCGATCTCTGGCCTTGAGGGACTGACCCAATTTCACGGAACGGCAACCGCAACGGCCAGAACACGGACATCACTGATGGCACTGAACCAACACGGATAAGATCTAAAAATACTTTTGCTTATCCGTGTTGGTTCTGCCTGATCCGCGACCTCCGTGTTCTGGCTTTTACCGATCGAGCGAAACGTCTGGCTGGCGTTGACCCGACTGCTGTCAACGGCCACAGCAACTGCCAGAACACGGACATCACCGAGTGCACTGAACCAACACAGATAAGACGAACAATGCTTTTGCTTATCCGTGTTGGTTCGGCCTGATCCGCGACCTCCGTGTTCCGGCCGTTATCGATCGAGCGGCGATCTCTGGCCTTGAGGGACTGACCCAATTTCACGGAACGGCAACCGCAACGGCCAGAACACGGACAAGATAAAAAATGCTTTTGCATATCCGTGTTGGTTCTGCCTGATCCGCGGCCTCCGTGTTCTGGCAGTTATCGATCGAGCGGCGATCTCTGGCCTTGAGGGACTGACCCGATTTCACGGAACGGCAACCGCAACCGCCAGAACACGGACATCACTGATGGCACTGAACCAACACCGATAGGATCTAAAAATGCTTTTGCTTATCCGTGTTGGTTTGGCGTGATCCGCGACCTCCGTGTTCTGGCCGTTGTCGATTTGGCAAGACTTCTGGCTAGCGTTGACGCGACTGCTGTCAACGGCAACAGCAACCGCCAGAACACGGACATCACCGATTGCACGGAACCAACACCGATAAGATAAAAAAATGCTTTTGCTTATCCGTGTTGGTTCGGCGTGATCCGCGACCTCCGTGTTCTGGCTTTTACCGATCTGGCTTTTACCGATCGAGCAGTTACCGACCTGGCCGTTACCGATCGCGCAATACGCGGCTGTCGTCCGTCCAGATGATACGACGGCGCTCGGGCTTTGGGCCGAAGTTCAGGAGTAGTCCCAGTTCGAGTTTTGACGATCGGAGATAGCTGATCAGCTGAGCCTCGTGCGCCGCGATCACGCGTTCGCAGGCTTTCAGCTCCACGATGACTTTCTGCTCGACGACGAGGTCAGCCCGGAACTCGCCGAGCGCGACGCCCTCAAGGACAACAGGGAATGCCACCTCGCGCGCAAAACGCATCCCGCGTTTCGCGAGAGAGATCGGCATCGCGTTCGCATAAATGCTTTCGGGATACCCCCAGCCGAGTGCGTTGTACGTGTCGTAGAACGCACCAATGATTTCGTGGGTGATCTCGCCGTGCAGCAGATGATCGCTCATGACTGGTGGGCACAATGAAAACGGGCCGATCACCATAGTGGTGATCGGCCCGCTCACGTTGCGTCGACGGCGTCAGCGCCGCGTCACGGCGATCCTACTTCTCGCCACTCGGGAGTTGCGGGACGCCGGTGGCGCCGCTCGACTGCAGCAGGCCGACGCTCGTGTACACGACGAGCTTTTCACGCGTGTCCATGATGTCGAGATTGCGCATCGTGAGCTGACCAATGCGGTCGAGCGGCGTAAAGAACGCTTCGCCGCGCTCCATCGTGAGACGCTCGGGCTTGTACGTGAGATTCGGGCTATTCGTGTCCATGATCGAGTAGTCATTGCCACGACGCAGTTCGATCGTCACGTCACCCGTGACCGCCTTCGCGACCCAACGCTGCGCGGATTCGCGCAGCATCAGCGACTGCGGGTCGAGCCAGCGGCCCTGATACAGCAGACGGCCGAGCTTCTTGCCGTTCATGCGGTACTGCTCGATCGTGTCTTCGTTATGAATGCCCGTGACCAGGCGCTCGTACGCGATGTACAGCAGCGCGAGACCCGGTGCTTCATAGATGCCGCGGCTCTTCGCTTCAATGATGCGGTTTTCAATCTGATCGGACATGCCAAGCCCATGTCGACCGCCGATCGCGTTCGCTTCCATGAACAGGTCGAGCGCGCTGCCGAATTCGTGACCGTTGATCGCGACGGGATATCCCTCCACGAACTTGATCGTGACCGTCTCGCGCTTCACCTCCACGTCGTCGCGCCAGTGGGCGACACCCATGATCGGCTGCACGATGTGCATGCCCTTGTTCAGAAACTCCAAGTCCTTCGCCTCGTGCGTCGCACCGAGGATGTTCGAGTCGGTGGAGTATGCCTTCTCGGTGCTCATCTTGTAGTCGAAGCCGCTCTTGATGAGGTACTCCGACATTTCCGTGCGGCCACCGAGTTCGTCGATGAACTGCTGATCAAGCCACGGCTTATACACCTTGAGCGACGGGTTCGTGAGCAGACCGTAGCGATAGAAGCGCTCGATGTCATTGCCCTTGAACGTGCTGCCGTCGCCCCAGATGTTGACGTCATCTTCGCGCATGGCCGCCACCAACATGGTGCCCGTGACAGCGCGGCCGAGCGGTGTGGTATTGAAGTACGTCGCGCCGGCGGTCGTGATGTGAAAGGCGCCGCACTGCAGAGCCGCCAGTCCTTCGGCCACCAGATTCGCCCGGCATTCGATGAGGCGCGCCTTTTCGGCGCCGTAGGCCATCGCCTTGCGCGGAATCTCGTCGTAGTCCGTTTCATCGGGCTGTCCCAGATTCGCCGTGTAGGCGTACGGGACCGCGCCTTTCTCCCGCATCCAATGCAGGGCGGCGCTCGTGTCGAGACCACCAGAGAAGGCAATGCCGACTTTCTCGCCGACGGGAAGACGCTGCAGGATATTGGCCACGGAGAACTCTGGCTGAACGGTCAGGGAAGCGGAACAGACTTGCAAAATACACTGACCGAGCGCCCCGACGAAGACGGCGGATCCTGCTTGCTCCTTGTTGCGAGCGCGGCCAGGCTGCAGAATGGCCGCACCCCTCTTCGCGAGCACATCGATGCCCCGGTCATGGACGCCGTTCCTTTTTGTTGCCCTGCTCGTTGCCAGCGCGCGGGACGCGTGCGCGCAAGCCGGGGCCCAACCGCTGAATCCACGCTTTGGACGCTGGTTGCTCAAGTCGGAGACCCCGGCCCCGGCCAGCAACATCATGACCTATGAGCCAATGGGCGCGGCTGGCATGAAGGTCACCATTCAGTCCGTGAACGCACGCGGTGATACCACGCGCTGGTGGTACACCACCGAGTTTGACGGACGCGATCTGCCGGTCACCGGCAACGCCAGTCAAACGCACGCGGCCGTAAGAACAGTGAGTTCGTCGGTGAACGAGATCGTGAACAAGAACAACGGTCGCGTGACACAGCGACTGACGAACGTTCTCTCCCTCGATCATCAAACGATCGCGGTGATCTACATGCGCGAAGATGCCGACGGGAAGACAACCGGTGTCACCTTCGCGACCTACACCCGCATTCCCCTCTGACACCGGTCTTTTTGCTATGACTCTGGCACTGTTCCGCTCATCGCGGCGACTGATCACGTTGCTACTTGTTTCGGCAGCCGCCCTCGAGGGGCAGGCGTCGAGTGCATCCAAACCGAACCTGCGCCTTCCCAAGGTGCTCGTGATCGCCACCGGTGGTACCATCGCCGGGGTGCAAGACGCGCCCGGCTCGCTCGGGAACTATCGCGCGGGCACGCTCACCGCCGAGCAGATCATCGCGTCGGTGCCGGAACTCACGCGTTTCGCGCAGATCGAAACGGAGCAATTTTCGAACGTGCCGAGCACGTCGATTACACCAGCACAGTGGCTGGCGTTGTCAAAGCGCGTGGAGAAGGTGCTCAAGGATCGCGATGATCTGGCCGGTGTGATCGTCACGCACGGCACCGATCGATTGGAGGAGACGGCGTTCTTTCTCTATCTCACGGTGCGTTCCGATAAGCCGGTAATCGTGGTGGGCGCACAACGACCGGCGACCGGCATTAGTCCTGATGGCCCGATCAATCTGCTGGCCGCAGTGCGCGTAGCGGTCACACCGCAGGCCGTGGGCAAGGGCGTGATGGTGGTGATGGACGACCGTATCATCTCCGCACGCGAGGTGCGCAAGATCTATCAGCGCACCGGCGGATTCACCGGTGGCGAGATGGGAATGCTCGGCGTGGTCGGCGGTAACGGTCCCGACTTTCTCTTTGCGCCAACGCGGCGGCATGGCGAGGACAGTGAGTTCGACCTGCGGAAGGTGGATTCGCTGCCGCGTGTAGAACTGCAGTATTCCTACCCAGGCGGTACCGGTCCGCGCTTTGACGGACAGCCGGCTGGCGTGGCGGTAGCGAGCAACGGCATGACACGGGCAGAGTCGGAGGTGTATACAGCGTTGCGCAGAGCGGGTGTGGTGGTGGTGACGGTCTTCGCGTACGGCGATAACATGTCGGCGGCGCGCGATCCGGACGCCCCGAGGCTCGCGCCGAGGGCCGACCAGCGTCCAGCAACGGCCGCCGATTCCGTGCGCGCCGACAGTGCGCGAGCGCCGCAACAGCCACCGGCCCCGCCCATGGTGACGGCGCAGCACCTCACGCCGGCGAAGGCGCGCATTCTGTTGATGGTGGCGCTGACGAGAACGAAGGACCCGCTCGAGATACAGAAGTATTTCTTGAGGTATTAGACGAGGAGGGTCGCGGGGAGAGACGGTCCGGCGCGGGGGCCTCCGCGCCGGACGGGGTGGGCGTTGTGTCTAGTGGCTTTCCTGTTATCAGAAATGTGAATATACGGCGCAATTGGAGTCCCGGCGAAGCCGTGCGAGCTGATGGCGTAGCTGGGCACGGGCCGACTTCGGTGGACCGCACGCGGCGATCGCGCGGCACTGGACGAAATGGGTGTGAGCCGAATCCGACGTCAGCGCCGCCTCTCTCATACGGGCCACGGTCGGTCGCACCCCCATTCCTTCGTCCAGACAGGTATCCGCACCATGCACGGTCATCCAACGCACGTCCGCCGCGCTGCCATCGGCGCGCTCCTCGCCACGCTCGCCGCGTGCGGGGATCCCACCGTCGTCGCGCAGCCGGAGTTTGCGGCACGACGCACACTGTCTGGCACCACGATCGTGGTCACGAACACCAACGACGTCGGCGCAGGATCGCTGCGCGATGCGATCGACCTCTCCATCGATGGCGACGTCATCACCGTCGATCCGTCGCTCAGCGGCGCCACGATCGAGCTCGTGAACGCTATCAGGGTTGATCGCAGCACCGTCATCGAGGGTCCGATCGGCGGCGTTACGATCAAGGCGACCGCGAACGCGATGGCGGTACTGATGTACGGGAGTACCGGCGCGGAGGTGCTCACGATGAAGCGCGTGACGGTGACGGGGGGCAAGAAGAGCGGCATCGTGATTCTCCGCGGCTCGATGCAGCTCGAAGACTGCGTCGTAGAAGGCAACGAGGGTGAGTCCGCCGGTGGCATCAACGTGGTTGCCGGCTCGCTGAGTCTTCTCAATTCAATTGTCCGCAACAATACCTCGATCGAGGAGGCTGGCGGCGTTGACATCAAAAATGGTGCGACTGCGACGATCACGAACTCCACCATCAGTGGAAACAGCTCCCTCGAAAATGGCGGCGGACTCCGTGCGTCTGGCGGGATCACCGTGACGAACAGCACGGTCAGCGGGAATACTTCCCGATTCTCCGGCGGCGGGTTGTATGCGGGCGCCGTGGTCGTTGTCAGCAATTCTACCTTCTCGGGCAACAACGCGCCGACTGGTAGCAATATCATGGCGGCGTTTCAAATCGCACTGGAGCATACCACGGTCGTTGGCAATAGCTCGGGGACCAGCGTAAACCCCGATGGAGTTATCTTTGCCCGCAACTCAATCTTCACCTCGCCCATCGCGAACTGCGGCCTTGGCTCTTCGATGACGCTAGAAGGTGTAAACCTGTTTTCCGACAACAGCTGCTCCGTAACTGGCGCGGTCCCAATCATCGCTGACGCCAAGCTCGGACCGCTCGCCATCGATGGCCCGACTGCCGTTCACCACCTGCTATTCAACAGCCCCGCGATCAACGCGGCGACGAGGTGTTACGTGACCGTCGACCAGCGTGGCGCCCCGCGCCCGCAGGGCCCCGCCTGTGATCTCGGCTCCGTGGAAGAAGCCATCCAATTGGTCGTGACGCCTACGACGTCGGCGTCGGCTACGATCAACAGCAAAACGGGTGTCGTGTTGATCAGCGGTCGCGTGACCTGCAGTGTCGATGGCGCGGTGTCGTTCAATGCCACGCTTGAACAGGCGCAGAAAAGCGGTAAGGTCAACTTCGTGCTCAAGGCGACGACGCCGGTGCAAGCCACCTGCGTGAACGGCGCGGCACTCTGGAGCGCGTTCACTGTCCCCACCAGCGGCGCATTCGCGAATGGCACGGCCACGGTGAAGCTGGCGGTGTCTGGCGCTGACGTGGTGCCGTTTAACAGCAGTACCGCCATCCGGCTGAACTGGGCGAAGTAAGCATGAGCTGAACTGGGCGGCCCTGCCGCCTCTCTACGCAGGCGACAGTGGATCGCCCGCCTCTCCACTCACTACAGGAGTCAACAATGTCTGCAGCACCGCAGCACGAGAAGCGTCCGCAGGACGCGGTCGCGATCACCGACCTTCCCCTCGTCATTGAGAGCGATGATGCCGAGCAGGTGAAAGGCGGCGCCATCCGCAAGCGCACCGCTGATCCGGATGACGGCGGCGAAGTCTTTGCCCGCTGAGACGCTGTCACGCAGTCAGCCGTCTGATTCACACTCCACCGGAACACGAGAATGTCAGAAGCTTCGAAGAAGGCCGAGAAGCCCCAGGATGCCACGGAGATCAAGGATCTCACAAACGACATCACGGGCGACCTTGCAGAGCAGGTGAAGGGCGGCGTGACCGTTCGCAAATCGGACCTTGACGACGCATTCATGCGCAGACTGCGGTAGCGACCCGCCCGCGCCTCAATGCGCAAACGGGAGCGACTCATACGGTCGCCGGCAGCATCGCGGCGCCACGCGTGTCCGGATGACGGCGGCGAAGTATTCGGCCGCTAAGCCGACGTCCGTTTGTTCACGATTCACCTCACTCTTCTTTTGGGAGCACGACCATGTCAGAAACGCAGCAGAAAACTGAGAAGCCCCAGGATGCCCCGGAGATCAAGGATCTCGCGAACGACGTCCAAGGCGAAGATGCGGAGCAGGTAAAAGGCGGAGCGGTCCGTCGCAAGCCCGACGCGTTCTGATTGATCAATGCAATGACTAAGCGGGGTAGCGGCCATGCGCGCTGCTACCCCGCCTTGTCTTTGTCACCATGATGCGAACGCTCCCACTTATTCCGTTGCTCGATCTGCCGGTCTTTCGTACCGCGGAGGAGCAGTTCCGTGGCGCCCATGTACTGCTCGCCGCGGTCGTGAGCGGCGAATGGGTTGCCTTCGAGCAGGAAGCGCGCGAAAGCGTTGCCTGTGAACGCGCCGTCGCCGTTGGCGCCACGGCTATCTCCGCCGCCGCCGTGGAACGGGCCGCGCGCGAGTACCGTATGCAGCGCGGACTCGCCACTGCCCACGCGACGTACGAGTGGCTCAGTCAGTGGCATCTCACGACGCAGGATTGGATGGCTCACATACGACGCACCGCGTTGCGCGCCGCGCTAGGCCACGAGGCCGCTGCGTTGGTGGCGCAGTATGGGGCACCAGAGCACGATGTCGCACGGGCGCTTCCCGCGCTGTTCGCCAGTTCGCCAGAGATGGCACGAGTTGCGCGCACGCTAGCATCGCGCGCCGCGGCACTCGCGACGGGAGACGCCTCATTGGCGCTGACGCACGCCGATGATGCTACCGTGGCCGACGCGCACGCCGCACTGGGGGCGTTGCTATCCGAACCACTACCGCGTGTAGGGTTTGCTGCCTGGTCCGATGCCGATCGCCAGAGTGCACTGACCACGCTCGCTCGAACCGACGCCGCATGGACGCGCTTCGTCGCATCGGTGAGTACACCCACCGCGCTGCGCGACCAACTCACCGCGCATCGCCTCGATTGGGTGCGCGTGGAGTACCAAGAAGCGCGATTCCCGTCGTTGGCCATCGCGAACGAAGCGGCACTCTGCGTACGAGACGACGGTACCGAGCTCGCGGTCATTGCCGCCGAGGCAGGGGTGCGCACTGTTCGGGTGATCGACTGGCTCGACGCGGAGTCGCCGGCCCGCGTCGCGTTGCTGCTTGGCGCGGGCGTCGGTGACCTGCTTGGCCCGCTCAGCGATCACGACGAGTTCGCGCTCGTGCAACTGACCGGCAAGCAGCTCCCATCACTGGACGATCCCGTGGTCACAGCGCGGGCATCCCACGCGGCGCTGGACCACGCGGCGACACGTATCGCGAACGACCATATCCGCTGGGAGGTGACGTGGTGAGCCCCGTGCAGGAGATTCTCGACGAACTGCCACTGCTCGCGCTGCTGCCGCCGGAAACGCAGGAGCTGGTGCGCAGCGCCTTCACGTCGGTGACGGTGCCCTTCGGCACCGAGATCGTGCGAGAAGGCGAGCCCGGCGATGCCTACTTCGTGATCGTGCATGGACGGGCGCGCGTTGTGAAGCGCGGACAGGATGGTAAGGAGCTGTCCCTGAACGTGCTGCGTCGCGGAGACGGCTTCGGTGAAATGGGCTTGCTCGATGCGGCCACGAGGGCGGTCACCGTACGCGCGAGCAGCGAGGTCGAACTGCTACGGCTCGACAAGGTGATCTTCGACGCCATCGTGCGGGTACGTCCCGAGGTGCGTCAGTACCTCGAGCGGCAGATGCAACAGCGACACCGCCACGCGTTCCTCCGCGAATTCACCGCGTTCGCTCAGCTGTCAGGCGATGCACTGCAGGCGTTCATGGGTGTTCTCGAACCACGCGAGCTGTCGCTGGGTGAGACCGTGTACCGCGAAGGGGATGCGCCGGGCGCGATGTACATCGTGGAGGACGGTCGCCTACGCCTCTTTACCAGCAGTGGGAATCGGGACCGGAACGTCGAGTACGTGCGCCGTGGCGATTTCTTCGGTGAGGTCTCGGTGTTCGGCGACGTGCCGCGCGCTGAGTCGGTGGAAGCGATGGCGCCGTCGCGACTGCTCGTACTCGCCGCAGAACACTATCAGCAGTTGCTGGACGACCAACCGGAGTTTCGCGCCCAGATCGAAGCACGCGTGCCGGTATATGCCAATCGGCACACGGCGCTGTTTCCGCTCGACTTCGCACGGGAACTGTTGCCCGCGCAGGCCAGCGTTCCCAATGCCGTCAGCGCCGACCAGGTGCAGTTCACGACCGAAATGTCGCTGGCCGATGTCGAAGCATCGCTGGCGGCGGCGAGAACGGCCAACAGCGGGCCGAACGCCGAAGTACCGCACACCTCGACGCCGCGCGTCACCGCCCCGTTCGCCACGCCGGACGGCGACTTCACGAAGTCGTCGCGGCGCATTCGCTCTCTGGAGCACGTACGACAGGTAGACGAAGCGGATTGCGGTGCGGCCTCACTTGCCATGGTCTGTCGGCACTTCGGGCGTGCTGTCAGTCTGTCGCGTATCCGTCAGCTCGCGCACACCGGCCTCGACGGCACCAGCTTGCGCGCACTATGCGCCGCCGCCACCGAGCTCGGGCTCGCGGCGCGTGCGGTCAAGACCACAGACAGTCATCTCGAGCAGATGCCACTCCCGGCAATCGCACACTGGGAGGGGAATCACTGGGTCGTCGTGTACGATGTTAGCGCCACCCATGTGCGTCTGGCCGATCCCGCGACCGGGCGCGTGAAGATGTCGCGCGCCGATTTCAGCAAAGCGTGGACCGGCTACGCCGCCCTCTTCGATTTCACCAGCGCGTTCGACCAGGCCCCCGAAGCGACATCGCGTATGGCTTGGCTGACGCCCATGGTGGCGCCGTGGGCACGCACCGGAATGCAGGTACTGGGGCTCGCGCTGGTCCTCAGCCTGCTGCAGATGGTGCCGCCGATCTTCACGCAGATCATCGTGGATCGGGTGCTGGTGGAGGCCGACGCAAGTCTCTTGCGATTGCTCGTGTTCGGTATGTCGGCGGTGACGGTGTTCATGGTGGCCGGCATCGTGGTGCAGCGATACCTGCTCAGCTTCATCGCGGTACGCATCGATACGGCGGCGCTCGACTATCTCACGCGGCGATTACTGGCGCTCCCCATGAGCTACTTCGGTACGCGTCGTACGGGAGACATCCAGCGGCGGCTCGACGGCATGCGGCACATTCGCGAGGAAGTGATGCAGCACGGCATCGCCGCCGCCACCTCCGCCGTATTGCTCACCGTCACGCTCGGGCTGATGATGGCATACAGCCCCACGCTCACTTTCGTGTTTCTCGCTGTCGCGCCAGCCTATGGGTTACTGCTCTGGTATGCGCGCCGCAAACTGCGCCCATTGTACGATCAGCTCGAGAAGGCGTTCGGCAGCTACGGGTCGCATCAGATCGATGCCATACGCGGCATCGAAACGGTAAAGGCCACCAGTGGAGAGAGCGGCTTCCGCGATCTGATGCTGGCCGAGTTTACGGCGCTCGCCGGCCGCCGCTTCCGTGCTGACTTCACGGCGCTGGCGTTCGACGGCGGCATTCAGGTGCTCACCACGGTATCGGTGATTGCCTTCCTGTGGGCCGGCGCGCAACAGGTCATGCAAGGGCAGCTCACCGTGGGGGCGTTCGTGGCCTTCAACGCGCTGGTCGCGCTGGCCAACCCACAGCTCGTGCGACTGCTCACCACGTGGGACAATCTGCAGCTGGTGTCGGTCCTGCTCGATCGGCTCGACGACGTACTGTCGCAGGAGCCGGAGCAGGGCGCCGACCGCACACGGCTGCAGCCGGTTGCCTCACTCGAAGGGCGCATCAGTTGTCGCGATCTCACCTTCCGCTATGGTGGCCCGACCTCGCCGCCGATTCTCGACGGCATCTCGTTCGACGCGATGCCGAATCGTACGATCGCCATCGTGGGGCGTAGCGGATCGGGGAAGACCACGCTCGCCAAGTGTCTCGCGGGATTGCTGGAACCGTCGGCGGGTACCATTCACTACGATGGCGTAGAACTACGGTCGCTCAACTACCGCGACCTGCGCCGTCACATCGGATTCGTGCTGCAGGAGACGCACGTGTTCGATGATACGATTGCCCGCAATATCGCGTTCGGCGAACTGGATCCGGACCTCGATGCCGTGATGTGGGCCGCACGTGCAGCGAGTGCGCACGATTTCATCGAGCGCCTGCCGATGGGATATGACACGCGCATTGGCGAGAGCGGACTGGCCATCTCCGGTGGTCAACGTCAGCGCGTGGCGATCGCACGTGCCTTGTATCGTCGTCCGCCGGTCTTGATTTTCGACGAAGCCACAAGTGCGCTCGATGCCGAATCGGAGCGCGCCGTGCAAGAGAACATGCGCGCGCTGCTGTCCGGTCGTACGGCGTTCGTGATTGCGCATCGACTCAGTACGGTGCGCGACGCCGATCTGATTCTCGTGCTCGAGCGTGGACGTATTGCCGAACAAGGCACGCACGATGAACTGATCGCCAAGCAGGGCTTCTACTACTACCTCTGCAGCCAACAGCTGGGGCTCTGATCATGGCATATCGTGCGCCGGGCACCACCGCGATCGACGACCCACCCTTCATGGCCAGCGAGCCACCACCGCGCTTGGCCACTGGCGTCGCCGCGCTCTTGCTCGTGCTCTACGGCGGCATCGTGCTGGTCTCGGTGACCGTGCAGGTGCCCGAGACGGTGAGCGGGCGCTTCACGTTAGTGCCGGTGCGCGGCACCGACCCCGTACGCGCACCACGCGCGGGACAGGTCATGCAAGTGTCCGTGCGTCGTGGTGAGCTGGTAGCCCGTGGCGCGCCGTTGATGGTGGTTCGCAGTGCGCC
Organism: Gemmatimonadales bacterium; assembly: GCA_038316215.1. Classification (GTDB taxonomy): domain Bacteria; phylum Gemmatimonadota; class Gemmatimonadetes; order Gemmatimonadales; family Gemmatimonadaceae; genus Gemmatimonas. The sequence continues at coordinate 14,207 of JBBQAK010000005.1, forward strand.
AGTCGGTGATCGCTCGGCCGAGCTGCGCACACGTCGCGCGCAGCTGGCGAGCGCGCCGGAGGCCGCGCGCAATGCCACCCGCGCCTACGAAGACCGGCGTCGAGGCGATGCGCAGGAGGACTCGCGCCTACGCGCGCAGCTGGCGTCGCTCGATCGGGTAATCGCGCTCAAAGAGCAGCAGCGCGTCCTGGCCAGTGAGCGGGCTGAGCGCTATCGCCGCGGCGAGGAACGCGGAGCTGCGAGCCGCGACGAGTTCGTCGCCAACGAGCTCGAGTCGGAACGCCTCGCAGAAGAAGTGGCGCGAACGATCGGTGAGCGCGCGCAAGCGGCCGCGACGCTGGCTCGCCTACCGCATGAGATGAGTGAACGGGAGTCGGCGTATCGGGAAGCGCTGCGACGGCTCGAACAGGAGCGCCACGAGGCGGACATTCGCGCCGACGTGCTCTCGCGTGAACTCGACGGCGTGCGCAACGGAGAGCAAACCCTCGCCGCGTCTTGCGCGGGCGTGGTGGTGACACTGCGCGTGGCCGCGGCCGGGGCGGTCGTCACCGAAGGAGAACTGCTCGGCGAGGTCGCGTGCACCAGCGAGCCGCTGCAGGCCGAGATCGTGGTGCCGGCCGCCGGCGTCGCACGCGTGCGACAGGGTCACGCCGTGCGGCTCTTGCTCGACGCCTATCCCTACCTGCGCTTCGGCGCGCAGCGGGGACGCGTGCGCTGGGTCAGTCCCGCCAGTCAACGCAGCGACAGCGCAGGCACTGCGGGTGATGGCTTCCGCGCGCTGGTCGCGCTTGACGACAGCGCGATGCGCATCGGCAGCCGCGCTGAGCTCTTGCTCCCCGGGATGGGCGGTGTGGCGCGCGTGATCGTCGACCGGCGCACACTGGCGAGCTACATCTTCTTTCCGCTACGAAATCTGTATCAGTAACGGCGAAGGAAGGAGTTGGAAGTGAGGCGTAGCACGTCGTGGCGCTGCGCTTGCTTGACAGTACCTGGTGACAGAGGTTCGTATTGGTCGCGAGTGTTCGCGAGGCACGCCGCGAACGTCGTTCACCATGGTCAATTGAGGATATTGGGATGACTGACGACGCGTACGAGCGGGCGCGGATGGCATTGCGGAAGGACATGATGCGCTCGATTGTGACCGAACCGCTGCTGTCCCGAATCCAAGGCCGGTCACGCGAGCAGTTCGACGTCATTATCGAGCTCAACGAGTTCTATCGGGATGGGCTTACCGGCGCACTCACCGCGGTCGAGAAGCAAGCGAGACAGTGGAAGGTCCGGTTCAGCTCGGTATCGAACTACGTCTTCGCGCGGCTCTCGGCCGATCGGATTCGGCGGCTCGCGGCCGCGTCGCAGGAGCTCAATACGGCGAATCGTCGGAACGATGCGGTAGTGTATCGGATTTGGGAAGACAGCGATATCGCCGTCACGCTCACACGATCACTCACCACGGTGAAGGCTGATGCCGCGCAGCGCTCGTTTCACGCGCTCGGCCAGGGCATCGTGTGGGCGGTGCTGGATTCCGGCATCGATGGCGGTCACGTCCACTTCGCGGAAAAGCAAAGTGTGCACGGGAAGATCGATACGCTGGCCATTCGCGGGCCTGTCGAGCATCGTGATTACACGCCCGATGGAGAGGCGCCGGCGGACGCACCGGTCGACCTGTCGGTCCCGCTGCGCGGGGGCGCTCCAAGTGCGCTGGTTGACCGGCTGGGACACGGATCGCATGTGGCCGGCATCATCGCCGGACACTGGAATACGGAGGAGCCCGATGGTCTGCTCGTGGTCGGCACGGAAGTACGTGATGTGAGTACCACCGACCGCGATGGGGAGCGGCCGATCGTTGCCCGCGAAGCACTGACGTCGATCAGCGGGGTCGCTCCGCTCGCCAAGTTGGTGAGCTTGAAAGTCATCGCGGATGTCACGCGCACCGACACCCACAAGCAAACCCGCGGGCAGGGAAAAGTGAGTTGGGTGCTACGCGCGCTCGAGGATATTCAGCGCTGGAATCAGTACGGCCGACGCCTGCTGGTGCACGGCGTGAATATGAGCATCGGCTATGATTTTGATCCGCGCTGGTTCGCTTGCGGTCAGAGCCCGATCTGCACTGAAGTCAATCGTCTCGTGAAGTCCGGCGTCTGCGTGGTTGTGTCGGCCGGAAACAGCGGCTATTCGTCGTACATCACGGGTGCTGGCGTGGAGCAGAGTAGCTATCGCGATCTCAGCATCACCGATCCGGGGAACGCCGAACTGGCGATCACCGTGGGTTCGACCCACCGCGATATGCCGCACACGTATGGTGTGTCGTACTTCTCGTCGCGCGGTCCCACCGGCGACGGGAGACGGAAGCCGGACCTGCTCGCCCCCGGTGAACGCATTCGCTCGTGCGCCGCTGGGCGCGAACGCGAGCGCTTCGGTCGCGACACGAGTACGCCGACACCCGTCTCTGATGCCGCAGCGGGCGCGGTAGCCACCGCGCCCGGCATGACGGCGCACGCACCAGAAGGCACCACGCTCACGGAGCCGTCCGAGTCGGCCGAACGTGCGATGGAGCGCGGCATGGTGCTGTACTGCGAACAAACGGGTACCAGCATGGCGGCGCCTCACGTGTCGGGAGCCGCCGCCGCCTTTTTGTCGGTTCGCACGGAGTTCATCGGCCAGCCCGAGCGCGTGAAATCACTCTTCTTGATGAACGCCATCGATCTCGGCCGCGAGCCAGCGTTTCAAGGACATGGCCTGCTCGATCTCATGAAGGCGCTGCAGGCCGTCTAACATTTAGACGAGGTTCGACATGGAGACACTGGGTGGCTTTCCGTTCATCGCACTCGAGTACAACAGCGAGGGTGTGCTGACGTCGTCGGCGCTCGATACGCTGCACGCACAGATTCGGTCGTCGGGTACCACCGACCTGCTCATGATTGCGCATGGCTTTCGCAACAACGCGAAAGAGGCGCGTACGCTGTACGAACACTTTCTGCAGAACTTCAGCGCGCACATCACACGCGACGAGCTCGCTCCCACCCTCGCGTCGCGCACGTACGCCGCCGCCGGCATCTTCTGGCCGTCCAAAGCTTTCTCGGAGGGACCGAGTCAGGTCGAGGGCGAAACGCAGAGCGTCGCGGCGCGAACAACCGCCGCGCTCGATGACGCGCGCACCGAACTGACGGTGCTACGCGATGAGATCGTGGCTACCGGGCAGCGCGACACGGTCGACCGCGCGATGGCGTTGCTCGATCAGCTCGACGAGAACACGGATACGCAGGATACCTTCGTAGCGCTGTTACTCTCGCTCGCGAGCGACGCTAACGCGGGGACGGGCTCGGACGCGGACGCTACTGAGGGATTCGACGAGGTGGCCGCCCAGCGTGGTTCTGAATTGTTCGCGAAGCTCGCGGCGCCGATCATTCTTCCTACGGTTCGGCGTGATGACGACGGTGGCGTGATGGCGCTCGACTATACCGCCGGCGGCGACGCTGGCGCACCGCTGTTCATCGGTGGCGCCCTGCGATCGATCGCTGGTCGAGTGGGACAAGTGCTGAATCTCACCACCTGGTACATGATGAAGAACCGCTCGGGTACCGTGGGCGCGACCGGGGTGGCGGCGGCGGTACGCGCGCTCAAGGCGGGCCACCCCGCATTACGCATACACTTGGTCGGCCACAGCTTGGGCGGGCGGTGTATGGCGGCCTGCGCGAAATCACTCTGCGCCGATCCGAAGGTGCAACCCGACTCACTCTCCCTGTTGGAAGCCGCGTTCTCGCACTACGGCCTGAGCCACGACAACGGACACGGTGATCGTGGATTCTTCCGTGATGTCATCGAGCACCAGATCGTGCGCGGACCGTTCATCTCCACCTTTTCGTATCAGGACACCGTCGTCGGTAAGGCCTACGCGATTTCGTCGCGACTCGCCGGCGACAACGTGAAGGCGGTCGGCGACAAGGACGATCAGTACGGCGGCATCGGTCGCAATAGCACGCAGCGCACCAACGAATCCACAACACAGCTACTCGGCAGCGTCGGAGCTCGGTACCGCTATTCGCCGGGCGTGGTGAACAACCTTGATGGCAGCGGTGGCCGTATCAGGGACCACAGCGATGTCACCAACCCTGAGGTCACCTATGCGGTAGCGTGCGCGGTGGCCGAGACCTGACTCGGACTGCGTCCAGTCCAACGCTTGAACGCCCGAGAAAACGCGGCCGGATCAGAAAAGCCCACGCGTGTCGCCACGTCGCGCACCGACGTCGTCCCGGTACGGAGTGCCTCTAGCGCGATCTCGCGACGGAGCGACTCGAGGACCTGCTCGAACGTGACCCCCTCGTCCTTGAGCCTGCGGTAGAGCGTCTGTCGACTCATGGCCAGGAGGCGGGCCATCGCCGTGACGCCAACGTCACCGGAATGCAAGACTTGTCGCAGCGCAGATTCCAACCTGCCGCGGCAAGAGCGCTGTTGCGCCAGCGCGACCAGCTGTGCATCGGCGTGGGTCGCGAGAATCCGGGTGACATGTGCCGGGGCGGGCACGAGCTCGGTATGCAAATACGCTGGGTCGAGCAACAGCGCATTCCGTGCGCTGCCGAAGTGAATGGGCACGTCGAACGCCAGGTCGTATGCGGCGCGGTGGGCAGGTATCGCAGGTGCCGCGTGCGTCACATGCACCGCACGCACCACGTCGGCATGCTGAATCCGTCGGATGCCCTGCACCATTCGTGCGAAAACCAGTTCGGTGATCTCCGGCCACGCATCCATCGGCCGACGATCATGCAGCCAGAGACCGGCGTGGTCCGTGTCGAACTGATAGCGGTCGCCGCCGTCCATCGATGGAAAATCGATACTCAACGGGGCGTATCGGTTCACCTGTCGCAACGCCTCGACCACGTTCGTGGCGGCACGTCCCATCGGCGCGGCGAGGGAGACCTGGTCGCAGGGCACATGCTGGCCGAAGCGCAGCGCGAATGCCGGATCGCCCTCTATTTCAGCGCCGGCGCGCAGAAGCAGGATGAGCCACAGGAGCGGATGGCGCGCCTCGTGGTGATCGAGATCGGATTCCGCCACGCCGGCGTGCTGCAGCAGTGCGCGACGCGAGATGCCGCGCCCTTCTGCAAAAGTGACCACTCCTCGCAGATACGTGGTCGACACGGTTGGGCGTCGCGTGATATCCGGCACCAGAACGGTACCTGCAATCATGTCCTTGGTACGTGCGATCATCACCACGCTCCCATCGGTTCCGTAGGCATTGATGCGCCAGCGAACGCCGGCCGCACACGCACTGCCTACACCATGCCTACCCGGGACCCATGTCCGCCATCGTCGGATCCGTATCAGCACAACGTGCGCCCGTCTCCCAAGGATTCACGGCCGCCCGTTCGGCCCAACAGTTGCTGTCCCGCGCCGCGCTCACGTGGTTTGCGGTGGCGGTGGTCGGCCAACTGATCTTTTCGATCTACATCCTATTGGTCTATGGCGGGGCGATCGTCACGGGGGAGACCGCGCGCTGGAATCACGTGATGCCGAAAGGGTACGTGCCCGGTGACACGGCCGGCAACGCGGCAATCATGTCACATGTTTTGCTCGCGGTCGTGATCATGCTCGGCGGTGCGATGCAGCTGACGCCGGCCATCCGCCGTCGCGTGCCGGCTCTGCATCGCGGCGTTGGGCGCGGCTACGTGATCGCGGTGACCCTGACGAGCCTCGCCGGACTGTACATGGTGTGGGTGCGTGAGGGGTCGTCGGTGGGCGATCTCTCGCAGCACCTCGCGATCTCACTCAATGCCGTCATCCTGACCACCAGCGCCGTGCTCGCGTGGCGTGCAGCGCGCGCCCGCGAGTTCACGGTGCATCGGCGATGGGCACTCCGCGCCTATCTCGCGGCCAATGGCGTGTTCTTCTTCCGGCTCGGACTGTTCCTCTGGCTCGTCATCAACCAGGGTCCGGTCGGTTTCGATCCCAAGACCTTTAGCGGACCATTCCTCACCACGCTGGCCTTCGCCGTGTACGTGGTCGTGCCGCAGGCCCTGCTGCAGATCTACTTCAGCGCGCAAGAACGCGACGGCGTGTGGGCGCCACGGTTAGCAGCCTACGGCCTGTTCATGCTGGCCGTGCTGACAGGCGCGGGTATCGGCAGTGTGTCGATGATACTGTGGCTGCCGGCCATGCGATGACGATGTGCGCGGTTCGCAGATCGCGATCCATCGCGCTACGGATGATACAGCCACGCACTCGTGCGCGGCCCGCGTCCACCACCGTATCCACCGGTGATCAGTGCACCACCACCGGCGAGCGGTGCAACAGCGGAGAACTGTCCGGCCATCTCACTGCTGCCGGACACGAGCGCGAAGGTGCGCGTGCGCGGATCGAACGTCTCCGCCTGGGTCGCACCGCCGGCAAGCAACACGGTACCATCTGGCAGCAGCATAGTACTGCCGTAGTGTTTGTAGCGCGGCCTGGCCATTGTGGGCCCCATCGTAAACGTGGCCGAAACTGGGTCGAATAGTTCGGTGCTGTTGTACACACCATTCATGTCGCGTTCATCGGTGCCACCGGTGATCAGCACACGCCCGTCACGGAGCACAATGGCATCGTGCTTGTGTCGGCGTACACGCATGTCGCCGACCTTCCGGAAGGTGCCGCTGGCGACATCGTAGCGCTCGGCCGATGTGTACAGCACGGTCTCCGCGCGACGGCCGCGATGTCCGCCCACGACGAGCACGGTTCCGTCGCGCAGCACCACCGCTGCATGACTCTCGCGCGCGACGGTCATGTTGCCGGTAGGCGTGAAGCGGCCAGTTGCCGGATCATACAGCTCGGCGCTTGACAAAAAGCTCCACGCCGAACCAACACCGCCGGCGATCAGCACCGTGCCGTTCGCGAGGACGACAGCCGTGTGCCCCGCACGCGCTGCGCGGAGGTGGCCGGTGGGGGTAAATCGGTTTGTCGCAGGATCGAACAGTTCAGACGCGGCAACTATCGTTGACCCTGCCATGTAGCCGCCAACAAGGAGCACCTTGCCGTTCGGCAGCAACGTCGCCGTGTGGCTGTGGCGCAGCGTACTCATGCGAGGCAGCGACGTGAACCGTCGACTGGCCGGATCGAAGAGCTCGGCGCCACTCACCGCGTTCTCCTCCTCGGTGAATCCCCCAGCCACCAGCACACGGCCATCACTCAGCGTGGTGGCCGTGTGCGCGGCACGCGCCTCACGCATGGCGGTAGTCGCAACCACCATGCCAACCAATGACCCGCGCTGAGACGACGTTGTTGGCGTTGACGGTAGCGACGCCACCGGCGGCAGATCAAACGAGGTCAGCACCATCGTGGCGAACGCTACGGCGTACCATCGGCGAATATCGAGCGACATAAGCGGTGCGCACGGGTTGGAAACCAGACGGGTGTCGTGGATTCCTCTAGGACACCCCACGCGTCAGAAACGTTCAGTCGCCCTTGAGCACGAACGTGAGCTTGAGCGTGACCTTGTACATCGTGACCTTGCCGTCGGCGATCTCGACGCTCTGATCCTGAATCCAGGCACCCTTGATGCCCGTGATGGTTTCCGCCGCCTTGGCAACGCCCTGCGCAACAGCATCGTCGAAGCTGATGGTGCTCGACGAAATGATTTCAACGACTTTAGCGACTGACATAGTGGCGTCTCGAAGTAAGGGGAATGCCGAGCCTGCTTGATCGCGGACCGGCACCGTGAGACGGTGCAGAACCCGTGCCAAGCACCCGCATGAGTCTGCCTGCCCGTCACGGCGCTTCCGGAACGCGAGCCACGACCGACGCCGGACGTTTGCCCAGCTGGAACCACACAACGATGAGCGGCACAGCAAGCATCGTCACCCAGATCCAGTCCGCGGTGCGGTCCAGATCGACGAGGAGCGTCGGCTTGGGACCGAGCCCGACGCAAATCAGGCCGAGCATGGCACCGAATCGTCGTTCCTGCTCCAACAGTCGAGCCGCCCGGCGGTACAGCAACACGGCCAGCTGCAACACAAGCAGGTTCAGCCATAGCTCTCGCCACGCATAGTGGTCCGTGATGATCAAGTACACGAGATACAGCAGCAGCAACGTGCTAAGCACGGCGAGCAGCTTGAGCTCTCGAATCGCGACGTTAAGCATCTACTTCCCGGCTCGCGCCTTCAGGATCGGCAACAACCCCGCGCGCACCAATGTCGGCGACGTTCGCCGTGCTGTCGCCTGCTCCCATGCCGCCGCGATACCGAGCAGCTCACGATCGGTCCACGGACGCGCCGATAACTCGAGCCCAAATGGCAACCCACTGGCATAGCTCCCCGCGAACACCACGATCGCCGGCACACCGATCATGTTCACCCAGCTCGTCGCCGAGTGCGGCCCTTCACTCAGGCGGCCATCCTGCGGCATCGATTCATCTGGCGGTGGGATCTGAATAGCCGGATAGACGAACCCGTCGAGGTTCAGGCGATCGAGCGTGGCGACATACTCCGCCAGCATCGCGCGTCGCGGTGCGTGATAGTTACGCTCGGCATCGACGTCGGTGTCGAGCACACGCTGCTCGAGTCGCACACCAGGCATGATACGAAAGTGATCCTCCACGCCGATCGACGACACGAACAACGGCGCACCCACCACCTGCTGATACTCGGCGGCCGAGTGGTAGGCGGCTGGACCAAAGGCCGCGAGAAAGCGGTCGGTGCCGTCTCGC
>JBBQAK010000232.1:0-6401 GCA_038316215.1 Gemmatimonadales bacterium
GGGCCGACCAGAATATTCCCTTGCGTCACATAGTTCTTGCCGGCGCGATGGCCCGCCCAGGCATTCGGCCCGGTGCCAGTGTGCTGGGCCGAACGGCCATCGACGGAGATCACCGCGACTTGTCGCGACTGAAAGCCGCTGTCGGCCGCGAGCGCGCGTTTGAGCGCGGCATCAGGAGCCTCGCCTCTGGCGAGCGCGTCCAGTAACTCCACGCCATACTCGGTACGCGTGCTGGCTTGGGTCGCCACCGCACCCACGCCTTTGCGCACCCATGGCACGCCGTTGCCGACGCAGGGCACGCGCGTCGTGACCGCCACCCCGACTTCACCGGTGCGCGGGTCGATGGCGGCAATCGAGAACGTGTGAAACACGAGTGAGTCGCGCCACGCATACGGCTCCTGCGCCTGCGTAGTGCGCGGCGTGGCGGTAAGCGCCATGGCGATACCGAACGCGAGGGACGCTGCAGAAAATTCGAGTCGGCGCGCGCGTGACGACATTGACTGGCCTGTAAGAAGAGAGTGACGTGAGGCGACGCGCGTCAGCGCGGGCCGGGGCCGAGGTACCGATCAAAATGCGCGACCAGCTTTCGCAGCAGATACGTCGCGTAGTAGGGGCGCTGCGTCCAGCCGTGTGTTGCTGCCGGTGCGAAGGCGAAGTCGAAGTCTTTGCCTTGCTTCATGAACTCTTCGGCGAGTTGAACGGCCGACGAGAAGGGGACCACGTCGTCCTGCATGCCGTGAATCAGCAGCAGATGATCACGCAGGTTACCGGCGTACTGCAGGGCGCCGCGCGTGAACGTGGCAGGGTGTGACTGCGGACGACGCACGATGGCCACGTCGTCGCTGCCGAACAGGTACGGATCGGTGGCCGCGGCACCGGCCACGCCGGCCTGAAAGAGACCAGGCTTTTTCAGCAGCGAATACACGGTGAGCGTGCCGCCGTAGCTGCTGCCCCAGATACCGAAGCGCGACGCATCAACGAAGGGCAGAGACTTCATGTACGTGACCGCACTTTCGAGATCGCCGAGGTCGCCGCCGCCCCAGTCCATCAAGAACTGCTCGCGGAACGCCCGCCCGTAGCCGGTGCTGCCGCGCACATCGACCTGTACCACGATGTACCCCTTCTCGAGCGCGAGATACTGCTGCAGCATGCCGTTCAAACCACCCCAGCGGTTGCGCACGGTGTTCGAGTACGCGGGGCCAAAGAGTACCGGATAGTGCTTGGTGGAGTCGATGTTGGGCGGCAGGAAGACGCGGATGCGCAACGGCAGCGTGTCCGTGCCGTTTTTGATGCTCAGATACTGCGGCGCGATCCACGGCACGCCCGAAAACGCCGCGGTGGTCGACGTCGTGATACGTCGCTCCGCGGCGCCGGGACGCACGTCGAGCAGGTACAGCTCCGTGGGCTGCGTATCGCTGGACGATAACAAGGCGATACTGCGACCGTCGGGTGACACAAACGGCGTGTGGGTGCCGGGTCGCGTGGTGAGCTGTCGTGGCACGCCACCGCGCGCGCTCACGCGAAACACATGACGTTCCGAGGGCCGAGGGGCCGAGCTCACGTAGTCGATACTTTGCGTGGCGCGTCGCGGAATGCCGGCGCCGGCCACATCGTGCGGCCCAGACGTGAGTGCGACGGGAGCCGCATTGCCAGGTTCCACGTGATACAGGCGATACCGGTCGTCGAGATCGCCGGTCAGTACGATGCTGCGGCCATCGGCGCTCCACGCCGAGGCAATGTCGTTGTATACGCGCGTGTCGCGGTGGTCACGCCAGGCCACTCGGGGCGAAGGTGCGGCCACGGTGAGCACATGAATGGTGCGGTCAATCGCATCATCGCTTTCGCGGTCGATCATCAACGTGCCGGTCGACGACCACGCGACGTTCACGACGCGTGTGCGGCTGGAGTCTGGCAGCTCCACCATCGAGAGCGTCCGGGTGCTCACGTCAACCAATCCGATCTTGCGCACTTCATTCGCCTGTCCCGGGGCGCCGCGTCGCAGGGTGTTCATCTGCACGGTGTCGCCGAGGTAGTACGGCATGCTGAAGCGTGGCACGCCGCGCCGATCGACATAGTGCACCGCGATCGTGCGCGAATCGGGCGACCACGCGTATGCTGGCGACGGGCCACTCCACGTGGCGCCGCCGATCTCGACCTCGCGTCCGAAGTACGTACCAAGCGGGATCGAGCCGATCGGCGCGACCGCCACGTTGGTCGCGCGCGTTGGAGGGCCGCCAGCCAGCGGAAGCAGCCACAGGTCGCCATCACGCAGAAAGGACACCGTGGCGCCGTTCGGTGAGATGGCCAACTCCGAGAGGTCGCCCTCGTCGGCGCGCAGTGGCGTCCGTGTCCCCGTCGCCACGGTCAGGCGCCAGAGCGAGTCCTGCTGGACGAACAGGATGGCCGTCCCATCGGGCGTCCACACGAATTCGCTGACCCGCGCCGTGATGTTTGCCGGCAACAACCGCCGCGGCACCATGCCGCCGCGGTCCACCAGCCAGAGCGATCGCGCCGGCTGCGCGCGATCATTCCAGAGAAACGCCACCGCTTTCGAATCAGGAGACCATGCCGGTGATGTTGGTGCGGTACCGGTCAGTGCTGATCCAGCGATGATCTGTTCGAGCGACAGCGGCAAACGCGCCGGCGTGATCTGCGCGACGAGCGGGCCGGGCACGCCGACGGCAAGAGCCGAGAGGGCCACGGCGAACGTACGAGCGATGATGTGCATCGCCCGAACTTACCGAAAAATCATCCCGCAAGCACCGGCAGATGCCGGATCTTCTCCTGCCACTCCCGCGGTCCCGTTTCGTGCACGTTGCTGCCAGCGGCATCGACCGCCACGGTGACGGGCATGTCCTGCACTTCGAATTCGTAGATCGCTTCCATGCCGAGGTCTTCGAAGGCCACGACACGGGAGGCCCGAATCGCCTTTGACACGAGATATGCGGCACCGCCGACGGCCATCAGATAGGCGGCCTTGTGTTTACGAATCGCTTCGAGCCCCACCGGCCCCCGCTCGGCCTTGCCGATCATGGAGATCAGCCCGGTCTTGGCCAGCATCATCTCGGTGAAGTTGTCCATGCGCGTGGCCGTGGTCGGGCCGGCCGGACCTACCGCTTCGTCACGCACGGGATCGACGGGACCCACGTAGTAGATCACACGATTGGTGAAGTCGACGCCCTCCGGGAGTCCTTCCCCGCGCGCGAACAGGTCGGCGATACGCTTGTGCGCGGCGTCGCGACCGGTGAGCAGCTTGCCATTGAGCAGCAGGCGATCACCCGCCTTCCAGGTGGCCACGATATCGGCGGTGAGCGTATCGAGGTCCACGTGCTTGGCGTTCACATCGGGGCGCCACGTGACATCGGGCCAATCGGACAAGCTTGGCACCGGCAAGGTGACGGCGCCGCTGCCATCGAGCGTGAAGTGCGCGTGACGTGTGGCCGCACAGTTCGGAATCAACGCGATCGGCTTCGAGGCGGCGTGCGTGGGGCAGTCGAAAATCTTGACGTCGAGCACGGTGGAGAGTCCACCGAGTCCCTGCGCGCCGATACCAAGGGCGTTGATCTTGTCGCACAGTTCGATGCGCAGCTCTTCGATCTTATTCTGCGGACCGCGGGCCTTGAGCTGCGTCATGTCGATGTGCTCCATGAGCGATTCCTTCGCCATCAGCATCGCTTTCTCGGCCGTGCCACCGATGCCGATGCCGAGCATGCCCGGCGGACACCAGCCGGCACCCATGAGCGGTACCGTTTTCATGACCCAGTCCACGATCGAGTCGCTCGGGTTGAGCATCGCGAACTTCGACTTGTTCTCGGAGCCGCCGCCCTTCGCCGCCAGCTTCACCTCGACGGTGTCACCCGGTACGATCTCGTAGTGCACGATGGCCGGCGTGTTGTCGCGCGTGTTCTTGCGCGTGAACGCCGGGTCGGCCACGATCGACGCGCGCAGCACGTTGTCCGGCTGCAGGTAGGCGCGTCGCACGCCTTCGTTCACCATGTCCTGGACCGACATCGTCGCGTCCCACCGCACGTTCATGCCGACCTTGAGAAACACCACCACGATGCCGGTATCCTGGCAGATCGGACGATGTCCTTCGGCGCACATGCGCGAGTTCGTGAGGATCTGCGCGATCGCGTCCTTGGCGGCCGGGCTCTGCTCCTTCTCGTAGGCGTCGCCCAGCGCATGGATGTAGTCCAGCGGATGGAAGTACGAGATGTGCTGGAGCGCGTCCGCGATGGACTGGATGAAGTCGGCTTGGGCGATGGTCGTCATGGATCGAAAAATAGTCGCGGGGCGGCGTTGTGCCGCACCATGAGTGGTCAAGACATCCCCGGGAATGCGCTGGCACGGAAACATCGCGCTTGAGTCCCGCCGATTCCGTGGCGAGGTTAAAGCATCAGCCCACGCCCCTCCGGAGCCGCCCTGCCCATCGAATTCGTGTACGCCGCTGCCCTGGCCATGCTCATGGCACAGCTGCGTGATCGCGCTCCTATGCCCGAGGTGCTGGCCAGTGTCGCGCGTCTGCGCACGCTGGCCCGGGTGGGGCGCGTGGTGCTCGACCGACGGCAGTTAGCGAGCGCGACCCCACTGGACGTGCCCGAGGGGGTTGTGGACGTGTGTCGCGCGCTCGAGCGGCATGGGCTCGACGCGGTTGAGCTGGCGACCACGATGACGGACGCGGAGTTTCTGAAGCTGGCCGGCTTACTGGTTGGGGATCGGCCGGAAAACGCCGAGTCGCTGATCGAGTCGGCCAACACGCTCTCGATCTGGAACGTCCGCTTTTTGTCGGCGCACACCGCCGAGTTCGTGCGCGTGCCCTCGGCGCCAATGGCGGCCGCCGCCCGTCCGCTGTCGCAGCCGGTGACACGCGCTGCGGCGCCACGCCCTGCCGCGGCCGCGCCGTTTAACGCGTTGCCGGCGGAACTCGAGGCACACTTCCACCGGATCGAGCTCGCCGTGGCGCGGAGTGATGCGGCGAACCTCTGCCGCGAGCTGGCTGCCCTCTCGCTCCCCGCGCACTTCGCAAAAGCCGCGACGCCGATGGCACTGCAATTGGTGGTCGAGCAATTACTCGATTCCACGGTGCCGCACGACGACGTGGTCGCGCTGCTGGAACGGGCCGGGCCGGCTGGCGCCCGCGCAACGTTTCTGCAACTGATCGCCGCCATCGACGGCGGCGACCGCCGCACGCTGTACGACGCTATGATTTCACTCACCGCCACGCCCGAGGTCGCGCGCGAGTATCTCACGCATGATGTCTGGTACGTGGTGCGAAATGCTGTGTGCTTGTTGGGGGAGTCGCGCTCGCCGTCGGCGATCGGCGCCTGCGGCCAAGCGTTACGGCACGCCGACCATCGCGTGCGGATCGCGGCGGTGGTCTCACTCGGACAGATCGGCGGACCGGTCGCACTCGCCCGGCTCGAGTCGGTGCTCTTTGACACGTCGGTCGATGTGCGTACCCGTGCGCTGTCGATCGTGTTCGCCGCTCCCGATGGCGATCCGCTGCCTGACCGGTTGGTTGGCGTGCTGAACGAGGAGCAGGCGATTGAGTTTCAGCTGGAGATCGTGGCGGCACTGGGCCATCTGCGGACGCCACGCGCACTACAGCGGCTACAGCTCGTGTGCGAGACGCCTGCGAATAGTTTCGAAGGCACGGAGCTACGTATCGCGGCCATCGAAGCGCTGCGACGCGGTCACCCCGAGGCGGCCGACGCCATGCTGCTCAAGCTGAAGGACGATCCGAGCCCGATGGTGCGCGAGCGAATCGCCTCCATGCTGCGATAGGCGGTGGTGCGGGAAGGCGAGGCGTTCAAATGCTCCGCGCTCCCGTTAGCGCACCCCCTCCATCGGCGCGGCGAGTAGACGGTCCAACCGATCAGTCCATGCATCCCGGATCCGCGACACGTGCTCGGCGGTGCCGCGGGGCTTGACCTTGCGCCACCGCGGCAGCTGCTGCTCCCAGCCATCGAGGAGCCAATGCGCCCGCGCACTGTTCGTGCGCTGCCGGTGCAGCTGCAGCAGGCGGGACAACAGCTCGGTGTCGTCGTGATCGAGATCGGCCAGCAGCACCATCTCGTGATTCAATCGGCTCGCGAACGTGTCGGCTTCGTCGAAGACGTACGCCACACCGTTTGACATGCCCGCACCGAAGTTGCGACCGGCGCGACCGAGTACGGCAACCACGCCGCCGGTCATGTACTCGCACGCGTGATTTCCCACGCCCTCCACCACCGCGCAGGCGCCGGAATTCCGCACCGCGAAGCGGTCACCACAGGCGTCACGCGGGCCGTAGGCGGAACCGGGATCGTCGGTGAACAGGGTGCCGCTGGCCTTGTGCGCACTCATGCGATCGGGCTTTGCGTGAAGGGTGGACACGAAATGCCCGTCTGATGGCCATTCCT
>JBBQAK010000080.1:0-12102 GCA_038316215.1 Gemmatimonadales bacterium
ACAGCCTAGCCGCGCCGCGTACCCCGCTCGAGTCGCCATGGCGATTGCGCACAACGGGCGTGTGCTCGCTGTCGGAAAACACCCAGGCCGGGAGTTGCGCCGCGATATCGTCGGCGATTCGAGGGACGTTCGACATCCCGCCACCGAGCACGATGACGTCGGGGTCGAGTAGGTTGATCACGGTCGCGAGACCGCGCGCTGCGCGGTTGATCAGCCGCGCGCGCGTGGCCAGCGCGGCGTCGTCTCCCAACTCTGCCGCCGCGAAAATACCGGGTGTCGGGAGCGCATGACCGGTCACGCGCTGGTGATCGGCCGCGACCGCCGGACCCGAGATCCAGCTCTCGATGCATCCGTGTTTGCCGCAGTAGCACGCTGGGCCCGGTAACTCGTCGCGGTGCGGCCACGGCAGCGGGTTATGTCCCCATTCACCGGCAATGAGATTGCGCCCTGAGAGACCGCGCCCGCGCACGATGATGCCGCCGCCGACGCCGGTGCCCATGATGACCCCGAACACCACCTCGGCACCAGCCGCTGCGCCATCGCTCGCCTCCGACAGGGCGAAGCAGTTCGCATCGTTGTCGAGCCGGACCTCGCGCTGGAGCCGCGCGGCGAGGTCGGCGCCAAGTGGCCGACCGATCAGCCACACGGAGTTCGCGTTTTTCACCAGGCCTGTGTCCGGCGCCACGGCACCGGGAATGCCGATGCCGACGGTGCCGCGTCGTCCCGTGGCCGTTTCGAGCTGTGTAACCAGCGAACTGATGGCGGTGATCGTGTCCGCGTAGGCCTGCGGGGTCGGGACCCGCAGGCGCGCGAGCTCGCGGCCCGTCGCGTCGAGTGCGATGCCTTCGATCTTGGTGCCGCCCAGGTCGATGCCAATCTGCATCGCGCAAATTGTGGTCTGCGAGCGCCGCGCGCACTAGCGGGCGACGGCGAACTTCACGCCGGATGCACACTGGCTGCGACGGGTCAGGGTACCTAATCTCCACCCATGCCGTCTCCTTCCCCGCAGGCGATCGATCGCGACACCGCCCCCAGCGGCGAGCGCATCGGGTCTACGGGCGAGCATCTGGTGGAGGCGATGGCGCAGCGTGAGTCGATGACGAGCCCGCGTGCCAGAGGACGATGGTACACCCTCGCCGCGTTGGCGGCGGTGGGCGGCGCCGCACTGGTCTTGGTCGCCTTTCACACCTTCGGCGTGGTGTTCCCCTTCCTGGCCGGTCTGACCACGACACTGCTGGCGCTGGGTGGCGGAGGACCGCTGTTGGTGGCGGCATGGGGGGCGGCCACGCTGACGTTGCTTGACGCCGAGTACATGCAGGCGATTCTGCTGGGCCCTGACGGATATCGTCTGGCCGTGTACTACATCCTGACGTTGGTCGCGGCATTCTACGGGAGTCGGCTACGCAGCGGCAAGATGCGTACGCTCGAGCGCGAATCGCGGCTGGCCGGTGCACTCGCGCGCGTGCAGGAGTTGTACGCGACGACGCAGGAATTCCAAGGGCAGCAGCGCGCGGAGCGCGATCTGCTGGAGGGCATCCTGGCCACCAGCATCGCCGGCGTGATCGTGGTGGACATTGCGGGAACGATCATCTTCGCGAATGCACGGGCGGAGGAAGTGCTCGGCTTGCGGGTGAGGGAAATGCAGGGGCGTCGCTTCGACGCCCCCGAGTGGCACCACACCGATCTCGACGGCGGGCCACTCCCGGACGATCGCCAGCCGTTCTCGCAGGTGCTGCGCAGCGGCGAGCCGGTGTTCGACGTGCGGCACGGCATCGAATGGCCTGATGGGCGTCGCAAGGTGCTATCGATCAACGGCGCACCCCTGTTCGACGAACAGGGCGCCATCGAAGCGGTGGTGTTCGGCGTCACCGATCTCACCGACGGCATTGTGGCTGAACGCGAACTCCGCGCGCGCGATCAGCGCCTCGATCAGATCACATCGGTGATGCCGGGTGTCGTGTTCCAGTACGCCCGCACGTCCGACGGCGATGAATCGTTTCCGTACCTCAGCCGACTGGCCGAGCGCGTGATCGGTGCGGACGTGGAGTCGATCATGCAGTCTCCCATGATCGCGTGGAGTCGCGTGCATTCCGAGGACATGCCCGGCATGCTCGCATCGCTCACCCGCTCGCAGCGCGATCTCACGCCGTGGACGTATGATTTGCGCGTCATCGACCGACAGAAGGACGGACACTGGCGCTGGCTGAGCGGTCAGGCGCTTCCGCAGCGCATGGCAGATGGCGCAACGATCTGGAACGGTGTGCTCGTGGACGTGACGGACCGTCGCCGTCTGGAGGATGAGTTGCGCCAGGTACAGCGCATCGAAAGTGTCGGACAACTCGCCGGTGGAATCGCGCACGACTTCAACAACGTGCTGACCACGATCATCGGCGAAGCGAGTCTGCTGGCGTTCGATGCCGAACCGGGGGGAAGCGTCGCGATGTGTGCGGGACAGATTCGCGCGGCCGCCGAATCCGGAGCGGCACTGAGTCGGCAGTTGCTGGGCTTCGCGCGCCGCCATGTGATGGCCCCACGCACGGTTGACGTTACCGAGATCATCGATCGCGCAACGCCGCTCATTCGTCGGCTGCTGCGCGAGCGGATCACTCTTCAACTCGACAACGTCAGCATCGCCGGCCGCGTGCGCGTCGACCCGGCGCTCTTCGATCAGGTGCTGATGAACCTGGCCGTGAATGCGAGCGATGCGATGCCCGACGGCGGAGTGCTTGCGATTCGATGTGGCCTGCGCGCCAGCGACGGGGAGACCATGGCCCTGCCGAGCACGACAGTCGGTAAGGTCGTCGTGTTCGAAATCAGCGACACCGGAACGGGCATGACGGAGGAGACGCGCCTCCGAGCGCTGGAGCCGTTCTTCACCACCAAGGAGGCGGGCAAAGGCACGGGCCTTGGGCTGGCGACGAGTTATGGCATCGTGACCCAAGCGGGCGGGACGATGTCGATCCGTTCCGTGATGGGGCAGGGCACCGTGGTGAGGATCGTGCTCCCCGCGGCCGACGACGTGGCCGACCTCCCCGTGGTGCCGGAGAAACCGGCCGCCGACGGTCATGAAACGCTGATGGTGGTCGACGATGATGAGCCTGTACGGCGCGTCACGGCGGCGACGTTGCGCCGTCGCGGCTATCACGTGCTCGAGGCGCCGGACGGCATTGAAGCGCTGCGCATTGGCCGCGCATTCGGTCGTCCGGTGGACCTGCTGGTGACCGATGTCGTCATGCCTGGCATGACGGGCGTGGCATTGGCGCGGGAGTATCTCGCGGAGTCGCTCACCACGCGCGTGCTGTACCTGTCCGGCTATCCGGAGGGGACGGTAACACAGCACGGCATCGTCCCCGACGGGGTGGAACTGCTCACCAAGCCGTTCGACATTCTGGAGTTGTCACGGCGCGTGCGCCGGTTGCTCGATCAGCCGCTGGGCGGATGAGGAGCGGTGCGCGCTCATCGATGCGCGCGCGCGTCGATGAGCGCGCTGTACAGCATGGTCTGGAACCGTCCCGCCACGTCGGTGCCGCTGGGGAGTTGGTTGATCATGAACACGATCACCAGTCCCTCGGTGGGGTCGACCTTGTAGTTCGAGCCGTAGGCGCCACCCCAGCCGAATGTGCCAACCGATGACGAGCCCGTGGCGCCGTACCGCTCGGTTGTTTCGAAGCCAAGACCAAAGCCGTTGGCGGTGCCGTAGAGTGTGCCTACCTGATTGCTGGTCATGAGCGCCACGGTATGCGGGGCGAGATATTGCTGGTTATTCCACCGTCCACCGTGCGCGATCATCTGCAGGAAGCGCGCGTAGTCGCGGGCGGTCGACACGAGTCCTGCACCGCCGGCGAAGCTGACACGCGGACCATCGATGTAGTGCCCCTGGCCGCGCGCGCCATCGGGTGCACGGCGCACGCGACCGGAGTCGTTGGCGTACACCGTGACCAGTCGATTGCGCTGCCCAACCGGTAGAAAGAAGTGCGTGTCTCGCATCCCGAGCGGCTGCGTGATGTGGCTCCGCAGAAAGGCATCCAGCGACATGCCCGAGACCCGTTCGACGATGCATCCGAGGATGTCGGTATTGTAGCCGTACACAAACGCCTCGCCGGGCTGCGCCACGAATGGCAACGCGCCGAGTTTGTCCATCGTGGCGCACACCGGCTCCGTCTTGTCGGCGGTGTACCAGCCATAGCCGGCGGCCGGGCCGAGGCCCTGTGGTGCGTAGCGCGCGCGCACCGAGGCGTCGGTGCCATAGGAGATGCCGGCGGTGTGCGTGAGCAGATCGCGAATCGTGATCGCACGCTTGGCTGGCACGATCGCGATGCCGGTATCGGTGCGTGTGGCCACGGTGGTGCGGGCGAACGAGGGCAGGAAGCGGCTGACCGGCGTGGCCAGCGTGAGCCGTCCTTCCTCGACCAGCATGAGTACGGCCGTGCTCGTGAGCGCTTTGCTCTGCGACGCGATGCGGAACACCGCATCGGGCGTCATGCGTCGCCGCGCTTCGCGATCGCTCCAGCCCACGGCGCGTTCATACACCACTTGATCGTCGCGCAGAACCAGGGCCACGGCGCCGCCGATTTCCTCCTGTGTCACGGCGGCGTCGAGCATCGAATCGATCCGCGCGAGTCGATCGACGGCGAATCCGTGGCGCCGCGGCTTGGCCGCGCGCGCGGCGGGCTGCGCACTCAGCTGAGTGCCGGCAAGGACAACAGCGGCGAGCGCCATCGCGCACCGCGGCAAAGAACTCGACGTAACGAACATGGCGCGGCGGGTCAGGGGGGCGACAACGAGTCCAATCACGTCGCCGATGCTTCCGGATTGATGACGATTCGGCGAAGCTACGCCATGCAATGGATCACGGCTACTCCACGTCGTTGCACCGCGGCGGTGTCCGCGGTGTTGCTGGCTGCGTGCAGCTCGGGCGAAGGGCCGACGGCGCCGGTGCCGCCTCCACCGCCACCGCCGGCTGCGTTTACCGTGCCGGCGGTGACGCGTGAGTTTCGCGGGCTATGGATCGCGACGGTCGCGAACATCGACTGGCCGTCGCGCAGCGGGCTCTCGGTGTCGCAGCAGCAAACTGAGTTTTCCGTGATTCTGGATGCGGCGGAGCAGGCTGGCTTGAATGCCATCGTACTGCAGGTTCGCGCGGCCGGCGACGCGCTCTTTGCCTCAACGCTCGAGCCGTGGTCGCGTTCACTGACCGGCACGCAGGGCGTCGACCCGGGATACGATCCGCTGGCGTATGCGATCACGCAGGCGCGTTTGCGCGGCCTCGAAGTGCACGCGTGGTTCAATCCGTTCCGCGCCGCGAATCTGAGCGATACGCTGCGCTTGGCGAGTTCACACTTCGCGGTGCGTCGCCCCGACCTTACGAGGAAATACTGCACGCAGCTATGGTTCGATCCAGGCGAGGCGGCCGTGCAGGATCAATCGATTGCGGTGATCACCGATGTGCTGCGTCGTTATGATGTCGACGCTGTTCACCTGGATGACTATTTCTATCCGTATCCTGACTCGCGGTGTGCGGGACTCGATTTCCCCGACAGCGCGACGTTCGCGACGTATCAGCGGAGCGGAGGATTGCTCGCTCGCGCTGACTGGCGCCGCGACAATGTGAACCGGTTCGTGGAGCGGTTGTATCGCGAGGCGCACGCGGTGGCACCGACTGCACGTGTAGGCATCAGCCCTTTTGGCATTTGGCGACCGGGCAGTCCGGCGGGCATCGTCGGGCTCGACTCGTATGCGTCGATCTACGCCGACTCGCGCCTGTGGCTGCAGCGCGGTTGGGTGGATTACTTCGCGCCCCAGCTCTACTGGTCGATCGCCTCTACGGGACAGAGCTTCGGCTCGCTGCTGTCGTGGTGGGGACAACAGAACACGATGCGTCGGCATCTGTGGCCCGGGCTGGCGGCCTATCGCGTGAGCGACGGAAGTACGAGTCCGTATGTCGCGGCGGAGATCCCGGCACAGGTGCAGCTCACGCGCGCGCAGAACGCGGCCACTGGTGGCTCGACCGGATCGCTGTTGTACAACACGACCGTGGTACTGAACGACCGCGGCGGCCTGCGGTCGCTGCTGACCAGCGGCGTGTTCGCGGCGCGGGCACTCCCGCCGGCCACCGATTGGCTCGACGCCGTCGCCCCGCCGTCGCCCGCCATGACCGTGACCGCGCTGGGTGCTGTGCTGCGGGTGTCGATTACGCCGGTCACCAGTGAGCCGCTCGCGTGGTATCTGATTCGCTGGCGCACCAACGGCACGTGGTCGCAGCGACTGCAGCGGGTCGCCGCGCTGACGGCCGACGTGCCATCGGCCGGAACCGACGGTATCGTGATCAACGCGATCGACAAGGTCGGCAACGCGAGTACGGACGTGCTGTGGCGCCCGTAGTCGCTGTTCGCCTACTGTGTCCTACTCGTCCATGAGCCGGTTGTCTCGCGTTTCCGGCATGGTTGCGTAGACCAACAGCGACGCGAGAATGCAGCCGGTGACGTACCAGTAGAACCAGCGCTCGTGGCCCATGTTCTTAAACCACAGGGCGAAGTATTCCGCCGTCCCGCCGAACACCGACACCGCTACGGCATACGGAAAGCCGACCCCAAGGGCGCGGATACTGGTGGGGAACAGCTCGGCCTTCACGACGGCGTTGATGGCGGTGTATCCGCTCACGGCCACGAGCGCGAGGATCAGCAGCGTGAGCGCCTGCGGAATCGTGCGGGCGCCTTCGAGTGCGGTGAGTAGCGGGATCGTGCCGAGGGTGCCCAAGACGCCGAAGGCCGTGAGCACGGGCCGTCGACCAATCCGGTCGGAGAGCGCGCCGACCAACGGTTGCAGCACCATATACACCAGCAGCGAGATGGCGTTGATGTAGGTCGCGTCGCTCTTGCTGAAGCCGGCCGTGTTCACCAGAAACTTCTGCGCGTACGTCGTGAAGGTGTAGAACGCGACGGTTCCGCCGGCGGTGAGCCCGACCACCGTCAGCACCGCACGGGGGTGGGCCATCAGACCGCGCATGGTCGCCGCCGCACTCTGCGGCGGTCGCGACGCGCGTTCCTTTTCAAACGCGGACGTCTCTTCGAGGCCGCGTCGCATGGCGACGGCTACGACCGCTAAGCCCGCGCCGACGATGAACGGAATGCGCCATCCCCACGACTCCAAGTCGGCGGGCGTCAGGGTGCGCTGCAGCAGCAGCAGCATCGCGAGTGCCAGCAGCTGGCCCATGATGAGCGTGACGTACTGAAAGCTCGACCAAAAGCCGCGATGGGTCTTGCCGGCCATCTCGCTCAGATACGTGGCACTCGCGCCGTATTCGCCACCCACGCTGAGCCCCTGCAGTAGGCGCGCCAGCACGAGCATGGTGGGCGCGATCACGCCGATTTTGGCGTAGCTGGGCGTCACCGCGATCAGCAATGACCCGCCGCACATCAGCAGCACCGACAACGTGAGCGCCGCGCGACGTCCGTGTTTGTCGGCGTAGCGTCCCATCAACCAGCCGCCGGCCGGTCGCATGAGAAAGCCGACGGCGAACACCGCCGCTGCATTCAACAGCTGTACGGTTTGATTCGCCGGCGGAAAGAAACTCTTGGCGAAGTACAGGGAGAAGGCGGAGTACACATACCAGTCGTACCACTCCACCAGGTTGCCGACCGATCCACCGAAGATGGAACGGAGACGGCTGCTGGCCGACTTGGGGGCGCCAGGGACGGGCGCGACCGGCGCGTTCACGTGGTCACCTGGGCGTCGATGGTGCGGGCCAGCAGATCGAGCAGGTCCGCCTCGGTGCGCACGCCGGGCACATCGTGCATATCGATCATATATCCATAGCGTTGAGCGATCGCCTCATACAGCGGGATGCGGTGGGCGAGCAGCTGCTCGAATCCCCACACCGCGAAATCGTCAGGATCAACCTGTTCGTCGTGCACGAGCGCGCGCTGCGCCTTGTACTCGGCCCACTTGACGTCGAGAAATGCTGGGTCGTAGTACATCGGCTTGGGATTCGCTCGGAAACGATCCACCAGCATGCGCGTGTGTTCCGGCGTGCCGCGAATGTACACGAGCATCGTGTGCTCGGCGAGACAGCGCAGTACGGGATCATACGCATCGTGCGGATCGACCACTTCGCAGAGACTGCCACCGGAGTCGCAGACGAAATGCGAATAGCCGTAAATCTCCTTCGCGCGCTCGATGAACTCGGGCACGTCGAGCAGCGCCCGAATCTCGGCCACACGATGTTGGGCCTGACGCCGCTGGTATTCGTCGTACGAAAGGCCGCCGCGCTCCGGATCGCCGGGTTTGCCGAGATACGTGGAGAGCGGACTCAGATTCTCGAACGAGATATTCGAGCGGATGTAGATCGAGTCCGACCGCAGCAACTGCCGTAGGAAGGGATTGCGCATCGCCTCCCGCTTGAAATTGTCGACGATATGCTCGTCCATATATCGCGTGCCGATGCGATAGTCAACGGAATACTGGAACCAGTCGTGCGTCTGCAGCAGTCCAGCGAGCGACGTCTTGCCGACGCCGGACATGCCGAAAAACGTCATGGCGTGGGCGTGCTGGTCGCGGAGGGCTCGTCCCGATGAGAATCGCATCGTGCTAACTTCCGCTCCGGATCCAAGGACCTCAACCCCTCCTCTGAATGTCGTTCGCCAAGCATGGCCTGCAGGTCTTCGATATCCCGATCACCGTGTTGCCGTCGGATATCGACGACAATGACCACGTCAACAACGTGGTGTACCTGCGGTGGATCTTCGACGTGGCGCTCGCCCACTGGAATGCCAGCGCCTCCGACGCGATGAAGGAGGTGTATGGATGGGTTGCCACGCGCCACGAAATCGACTATCGCCGGGAGGCGGTGTTCGGCGACGCGATCGTGGCGCGCACGTGGATCGGCGCGGTCGATTCCCGGCGCTTCGAACGCCTTACAGAAATCGTACGGACCGCCGACGACCACGTGCTGGCCCGCGCCCGGTCGCTTTGGACGCTGATTGCACGCGACACGGGACGCATCACGCGCATCCCGCCGGATATGGTCGCGCTGTTTTCGGCGTATATGCATCCGGCGTAAGCCAGGCCGCGTGTGCTACGCCGGGCGCGCTATTGTCGGGCGAAGGCCCGCGAACCTGAGTAGAGATAGGCGGCCCGGCCGTTCTCCGACCGCACGAAGAAGTGGACCGGGGCTCCCTGCGGAGGTGTCGCCAGCAACTCCCGTGCGCCCACGAGCTTCAGCGGCATCGAGGCGATACCCTGTTTGACCTTGAGCACGCCGTCCTGCTCGATCACTTCGAGCACGTTCCGTCCCTGTGCGTATCGCCCTACCAGCGCACTCCGTTCTGCGGCATTCGCCTCCCGCGGCGGTGCCGTCGCGACGTTCTGTTCCGCGTATCCCACGGCCAATTGCAACGCCGCGGTCTCGATCGCGTCGATGCCAGCGCCGGGGCCGTTCACGAGCACGATGACCGCGGCCTTCCGGTCCGGGAGCATCGTGATGCGCGCGTTGTAGCCGTTGATCGCCCCGCCGTGCGTCCACACGCGATCCTTGCCCGACCGGCCGACGACCAGGCCGTAGGCGTACATCGCCGAGTCGAGCCCCGAGCCACCTGGGTGGACCACGTATCCAGTCGTGGCGCGCCGTACGGCGCCCGCCGAGAACGCCTGGGTGCCGTCGATCATGCCACCGTTCATCAAGGCGATCGTGAATCGCGCCAGTTCCGGGGCGGTGGCGAACAGAAAGCCGGCGGCCCACTGCGCGGTGTTCTCCGTCATCGGTCGCACGATTTGCATGCCACTCGCGCTTGCCTGATGCCCCATCGCGATCGGATAGGTGAGCGCTTCGAGCGGCTTGAAGGTACTGAGGCGCATGCCGACGGGTCGTAACACCAGGGATTCCACCAGCGCGGCGAAGCGTTGTTTGCCGGCCACCTCGCCCACGTAGCCCGCCATCGAGATGCTGGGGTTGGAGTACGAGAAGGTGCGCCCGGGTTCTGTGTAGAACATGGTATCGCTGACTTCGCGCATCACTTCGCCGAGCGCGCCCTCGCCCATACGGCCGTAGGCCACGGCGTTGTCGAGCCATCCGGCGCTATGCGTCATGAGCTGCTGGGTCGTTACGGCGCCAACCCGCTTGCCCTTGAGCGACGGTACGATCTCGCCGATCGGCTGTGCCATGTTGATGCGGTTTTGCTCCGCGAGTTCCGCCAACATCGTGCCGGTGAACATCTTGGTCACCGACCCGACGCGTAGCAGCATATCGGTCGTCATGCGCTGTTGGGTCTCGACGTTCGCCACGCCATATCCCTGCGCGTAGGCAAGCCTGCCGTCGACGACCACGGCGACCGTCGCCCCAGGCGCTTGGGAAAGCGCGAGGGAGGCACGGGCCACACTGTCGAGGCGTGACGCCCAGGCAGGTGTCGTTTGCGCACGGCTAGAACGGGCGTTGGTCGTCAGAAGGACCGTGGCGACGAGGGCGAGGGAGCGGGGAGTCAGCATGCTCAGAAGCTGCTGCGCGGACGGCCGCTGGCAAGTAGCCGTGCAGGGAGGGCGGAACCGAAATGGCAGGACGGCGATATGATTCAGTCATGACGCGACCATTTCCGACTCCCGCCGTGGACGGTGCCGCCCGCTACGCCGTCGTGGCGCTGCTTGCCCTTGGCGCTTGCTCAAGCTCGCCGACGGAGCCGATCGTGTGCGATGCGTCTGCCCGCGCAGGCATCACGGTCACGATCAAAGACGCCGAGACGCTGGCGCCGCTAGCCACCAACGCCCGCGGCGTCGTGCGCGACGGCGCGTTCGTGGACTCGCTGATACTCGCGGGTCCCGATACGCGTGTGGCGGCGTTCGAGCGCCCGGGCACGTACAGCGTGGAGGTGCGGCTCACCGGTTACCAGAACTTCAATACGTCGGGTGTGCGTGTGACGGCTGGGACCTGCCATGTGAACGCGCAAGTGGTGTCGGCGCTTCTCTTGAAAGTTCGTAGTTAGCACCGCTGCGCTCGATAGGTGCACTGCGTACGGCGGACGGGGGTCGGTGTGACCGCGTCAGGCGCGAGCGGGCAAATCCCTTTCGCCGCTTCCTGCGCGGTGACGGTCCGGTGCGGACCGCGTGTGCGTGAGGCCAGTGCCGCGACAACGTGAGCGCGACACGTTTCGAGCGGACACGCCGATGGTGTGGGGGAACGCACACTTTCTGGATGCACAGGCCGCGGCGCGGCGGTGAGCCTGTGAAAAGCGCTGATCCAAGTGGTTCCGCCGCGAACCGACCCCGCGAGCCGCTTACAGATCAGCCGACAGGCGCAATACGAAAGCCCGTCCCGCTGCGTCCGCGAATTCCTTGTAGCGCGACATGAAGTCCCGATAGCGTGTGTCGAACAGATTCCGCACGCTGACGTCCACGTGCACGAGGCCACGCGGGGTCACACGGCTGAAACCAGCCGACGCCGAAACCATGTGCCAGGACGCGGGTGCGAAGTCGTCACGAAACGTGCGCCGCTGTTTGGCATTCCACTCGCTCGAGAGCGAAGCATGCCGACCGGGTGCTCGCTCGTCCCAGCGCACGGCGAGCACCGCGCGCGGTGGTGGCACGAAGGGCAGGGCCGAGTCGTCGCTCGTGTTCGTGGCGTGCACCACGTCGGCGGTGGTCTGCAGTGACAGCGTGCGCGTGAGCGACACCGTGGCTCCCAATTCCGCGCCGACGAGTCGCGCGTTGCCCTGTTCAATCTGCAGGGAATCGAGGGCGCGACCGGGTAGCCCGACGGGCGTGAGGTAGATGTAGTCGCGAATACGATTCACGTAGCCGGTGAGTTCACCGGTCACGCGCGCGGAACGTAGTCGGAGTGCGGCGTCGATGTTTACGCTCGACTCCACGCGTAAGTCCGCGCGACCGATTTCGAAGGCCCGCGTGCCTTCGTGAAAGCCGTTCGCGAACAAGTCGGATGCGCTCGGCGCACGGAATCCGCGCGCCACGTTTACGGCCACGGACAACGGCGAGGTGGGGCGATACACCGCACCGAGCGTGCCCGTGGTCGCGGAAAACGCGCGGTCGGTTGGCTGGAGCTCGAGGCCACGAATCGTGCGTTTTCCGCTACCACCGGCACGCTCGGCGCGGTGTATCGCC
>JBBQAK010000198.1:0-7385 GCA_038316215.1 Gemmatimonadales bacterium
GGTGCTGTGCGTCATCCAGATGGACGAGAACATGCGGGCCGCCAGCTGCGGGTCGACCTCGCGGAACTCACCGCGCTCGACACCGTGAGCGATGATGCCCGACACGAGGCGACGCCCGCGGGCGATCACTTCGTCAGCATAGAACTGCATGAGGTCGGGAAACTGTCCCAACTCCAGCGACACGAGACGCTGCAGCACCTGCATACGATCGGTGCGCAGGAACGTCCACCAGCCGTGCCCAAGCCAACGGATCTGGGCCTCGGCGGTCTCCGACCGCAGGCCAGCCCTGGACGCCTCGGCGTCGGCCAACGCCGTCACGATCGTGGCATGTACCATCTCTCGAAACAGCGCTTCCTTGTTGGGGAAGTAGAGGTAGATGGTGCCCTTGGCGACCTGCGCCCGCTTGGCGATGTCATCGAGGCGCGCGCCGGCCAGCCCACGTTCGCCGAATTCATGGAACGCGGCATCGAGGATCTGCGTGGGTCGTTCTTCCGGTGCTCGCCGGCGAAGGGGTTCGATACTGGTCACTTCGAAAAGTTACTGACTGACTGGTCAGTTAGTAAGGGAGGGGAACGGGGGAGCACAAAAAAGGGGGCAGAGCCGCGTTTCCGCAGTCCTGCCCCCTCCTTCCTGACACCCTCCAGCTTGCGACCTAGGCCGTTGGCAGTTGCGGCGCCTCAATCACGGCACCCTTCTTCTCCGCCTCATGCCCCGCAAACTGCCCGTTCGTCCAAATCACGATGCCGTAGAGGATCGCGCCGATCAAGATCGCGCCCCCGATCAGGCCCATGAACCCAGCGGCCTTGTCGCTGCCCTGCTCTGCGTGTCCGCCCATCTCACATCTCCGGAGAAAGTCAGTCGACGTCGGCGACGCGCACCGTCACCATGTGATCGTTCGCCACGATCGTCGGAATGAACTCGAGTCCCTGCGTGACCTTGCCGAACACCGTGTGCACGCCGTTCAGGTGACGCGTGTTGGCCTCGCTCAGTACGATAAAAAACTGGCTCCCGCCCGTGTTCTTGCCCGCGTGCGCCATCGACAGCGCGCCCACTTCGTGCTTGTGCGGGTTGCCGGCCGTCTCGCATTCAATCTGCCAGCCCGGGCCACCCGTGCCGATGCGACGATCGCCCGCGGGCAGATCACGCGAGTACGGATCGCCGCCCTGCACCACGAACTCCTCGATCACGCGATGGAACTTCACGCCATCATAGAAGCCCTGATTCGCGAGCTTCTCGAAATTCTCGACAGCCTTGGGTGCCTCGGCCGGATACAACTCGGCGACAAGGGTCCCTTTGTTAGTCTCAAACGTTGCCAGCTTGGCCACTGTGTCTCCTCGATCCTAATTGGGTGTGAAGACAGGAAAACTAATGCGATCGCCGCGCATTGACAGAGCGACCCGCCGGGTAGGATACTCGATAGTATGAAGACCAGCCGACGGGAATGGTTGCGCACTGGGCTTGGGGCCGCCGCCGGAGGGGCCGTACTGGCCTCCGCCGGGTCACCGCTTGCGCCGGCGCCTCTGGCCGCCCAGCTCCCGACTTCGCGGAACGCCCGCCTCGGCGGACTCCTGAGCCAACTCGGTCAGCAGGCCGCCTGGAAGTCACCCGAGCTCCGTCTTTTGCGCCGCACCTCCCACGGTCAGACCGCCGACCAGGTCGCCCGCGCCCTCGATGTTGGCTACGAGGCCTACCTCGAGGAACAGCTCAATCCGCAGCGCATCGATGATTCGGACTGCGAACGCCACATCGCCGCGACCTATCGCGAGCTGCTGGCGCTGACCCCACGACAGGCGATGAACATCGCCGACAACGGAAGTCCGTACTTCCAGATCATCCGCCCGCTGGGCCGGATGACGGTCGAACGCACCATGCTCTCCGAGCGCCCGCTGTACGAGCGCATGGTCGAGTTCTGGTCGGACCACTTCCACGTGCCGATCGACGGCGCCTACAGCCTCAAGCTGTTCCACGAGCAACAGGTCATCCGACCGAACGCCCTCGGCAAAGTCAGTGATCTGATCAATGCCAGCATGCGGAGCTCGGCCATGCTCTGGTATCTCGACCAGGTGTGGAATACGAAGTGGGGTATCAACGAGAACTACGCGCGCGAACTGATGGAGCTGCACACCGTCGGTTGGGATGGCGGCTACAGTCAAACCGACGTGCGCGAGCTCGCGCGTGTGCTCACCGGCTGGTCGGTAGACGGGCAAGGCATCTTTCAGTACAAGCCCGAGCTACACGACTTTGATGCGAAGACCGTGTTCGGCATGTCGTTCCCGGCGCGCTCGCCGGGTACCGGTTTGGCGGGCATGGACGAAGGCATCGTCTTTGCCGCCATGCTCGCCAATCATCCGGCCACCAAGCGCTTCATCGCCGCCAAGTTGCTGCGCTGGTTCGTGCGCCCCGATCCGACCGATGCGCAAATCGGCACGGTAGTGACCGCCTACACACGCAGCGGTGGCGACATCAAGGCGATTCTGCGCGCGGTGCTCTCGCGCGAAAACCTCATGCGCGCACCGGCGAAGCTGAAACGCCCCATGCATCTCATGGTCTCCGCGTTGCGCACGACCGGCGCGCGCGCCGTGCCGGTGGTCGATGTGCGTCGCGATTTCGATGGCCTGTACCTGCCGCTTGAAGCGATGGGTCATCGCATCGGTGGGTGGCCTACACCAGATGGCTATCCCGATCGCGCCGAGTTCTGGGCGGGGATGATCATCGATCGATGGAATAACGTGAACACCGTCCTGCAGGTGGCCAACACCGGTAGCGGCTGGACGATCGTCGATCTCGACCTGTTCCTCACGACGCCGACGGTTGATGGTGTGGTCGGCGCGATTCGCACGCGGCTGTTCGGCGGCGAGATGTCGGCCGATCTCGACGCAGAACTCCGCACGGTGCTCGCCGCCGGTGTGTCGCGCAGTCGCGTGCTCGACGCGCTGCACCTCGCCACGATGGCGCCTGAATTCCAGTTCTACTGATGGTCACAGATGTCCGCTGACCCCATGAACCATCCGCATGACGACGTGGCGTGCGACGAGTATCGTCACGTGAGTCGTCGTCGTTTCCTCGAACTCGGTTCACTGGGCGCCGCCTCCGCCTCGCTGCCCTCGTGGCTTCCCTCGGTTACATTCGCGGAGTCCGAAAACGGCGTGCGCGATGTGTTGGTGTCGGTGTTTCTGCGTGGTGGCGCCGACGGTCTGACGCTCGTGGCGCCGTACGCCGATCCTACGTACTACGCGCTGCGGCCCACACTGGCGATTCCGCGCCCCGACAGTAGCTCGCCGAACCGCGGCCTCGCCCTCGGCACGTTCTTCATGCTGCCGCCCACGATGGCGCCGCTGATGGCGCCGTACTTGTCCGGCGAGCTGTT
Source organism: Gemmatimonadales bacterium (assembly GCA_038316215.1). GTDB lineage: Bacteria > Gemmatimonadota > Gemmatimonadetes > Gemmatimonadales > Gemmatimonadaceae > Gemmatimonas. The sequence goes on from JBBQAK010000198.1 coordinate 3,368, forward strand.
GGCCGTGCACGCCTGCGGACAGTCGGCCACGAAGTCGCGCTCGCATTTCGAAGCGGAGCGGTACCTCGAGCAGGGCAAGCCAGAGGACTACACGATTCAGTCAGGGTGGCTGGCGCGACATCTCGCCACCAGCGCACCTCTCAATGCGTCGGCGCCGATGCGCGCCACGTCGATCACCTACGGGATGCCGCGCACCTTGGCCGGTGCACCAAAATCGTTGCCGGTGCCGCGGCCCGCCTCGTTCGGTGTCACGTCGTCCAATACGGCAGCGCTGCAGCGCCTGTACAACGGCGCATGGACGCCCATGCGTGACAGTGCCATCGACGGCATGGCTACGGTCACGTTGCTGAAGAAGCTCGATTTCAACAGCTACCGCCCGGCCAACGGCGCGACCTATCGCAACGACAATCTTGGTCAGTCACTGCGTGCGATCGCCACGATGATCAAAGGCGACATCGGACTCGAAGCGGCACACGTGGACGCGAACGGCTGGGATACGCACGCCAACCAGGGCTCGGTTGGCGGTGTCTTGGCCGACAACATGACGGAATTCGCCAGCGCGCTCGGTGCGTTCTGGCAAGACATTATGCAGGGGCCGATCAACTATCGCGTCACGCTCATCGCCACCACCGAATTCGGACGCAACGCGCGCGAGAACGGCAGCCTCGGTACCGATCACGGACGCGCTAGCGTGATGTTCTTGATGGGTAAAGCGATCGCCGGCGGACAGGTGATCACGCAATGGCCCGGCCTCGAACGCGAACAGCTCGAAGACGGGCAGGACCTGCGTGTCACCATCGATATGCGCGATGTGCTCGCCGAAGTGGTACAGAACCGTCTCAACAACCGCAATCTGTCGGCCATCTTCCCCGACTATACGCCACGCTTCCGTGGAGTGACCAAGTGACTGTGATCGCCACGACATATGCACGATTAGATTCGCGCGTCAGTTCACGCCTTCGTGCGCTGCGTACGATGTCGGCGTTGCTGCTGCTGACGGCAACGGCGACTGCGTGCACGGGTCCGGAAGGACCGGCGGGGCCTGCTGGTCCTACCGGACCGACAGGACCCACGGGCACACCGGGAACGCCGGGAACAGCTGGTGCAAACGGGGCGACCGGTGCCACGGGTCCTACTGGACCGCAGGGACCGTCAGGCGTGGTGAATCGCATTGAAAGCAGCGGCATCTTCGACTTGAGCGGCACCTTCACGATGCCGTTGCCCGCGGCGGCAGTGGCGAACAACAAGCTGCCGTTCGTGGCGTGCTGGATCAGCATCGATGGACGAACGTGGTTGGCGGTGACGCAAGTGCCAGCGACGAACGACGACGTGTACTGCGGCGTCACGGGTGCAGGGACAGCCGCCGTCGGGGTGACGATTCTGAATGGGCTAACAGGATGGCGGTATTACGTGCTGGCGATGTGGTGACGTGAGGTAACTGATGAAGGGGCGCTAGGAGTTACGGGGCGTAGAAATAAACGGCGCTAGGAATGAACGGCGCCAGGAATCAACGGCGCTAGGAATGAACGGCGCTAGAAATGAACGGCGCTACGGGATGAGGGGCGCTTAGCGCGGTCTATTCCTGGCGCGCCTCATTCCTGGCGCCATTTACTTCTGGCGCCCGTAATTCCTAGCGCCGTAAGCAGTTACAAACCCAAAGCGCTCGCGCAGCTCTCCTTTACGACGCACGTCCCGCATGCCGGCTTGCGCGCGAAGCATGCGCGTCGTCCGTGCCAAATGAGCAGGTGGCTCAGCAGCGCCCAGTCTTCTCTCGGAAACAACGGCATCAATTCCCGCTCGATCCCGATCGGGTCTGCCTGTCGCGTGAGCCCAAGCCGCCGTGCCAGCCGCTGCACGTGCGTGTCCACCACGATGCCTTCGTTGATGTCGAACGCATTGCCAAGAATCACGTTTGCCGTCTTCCGCCCAACCCCGGGCAGCGGAACCAGTTGCGCGATCGTACGAGGCACCTCGCCCTCGGACTTCTCCACCAGCATGTTCGCCATGCCGATCAAGCTCTTCGCCTTCGCGCGGAAGAAGCCGGTGGTGCGCACGATCTCCTCTACATCTTCCTGCTTCGCGGCGCGCAAGGCCTGAGCGTTCGGATAGCGCACGAACAGCGCTGGCGTAACCATGTTCACGCGTACATCAGTACACTGGGCCGAGAGAATCGTGGCGCACAGCAGCTCGAACGGAGTGCGGTAGTCCAGTTCGCAGTGGGCGTCGGGATACTCCGCTTTGAGCCGCTCCAACACCACCGTGGCGATGGCCAGCTTGTCCGCCTTGGTTTTCGGAGAGCGTGACACCAGCGCCGCGCGCTGCGACGGTTTCTGCCCGTTCGTCTTCGTCATACTGCGCGTCGTTTTCTTCGCGTCGGATTTCGCCGTGGCCGATTTCGTCGCGGCCGACTTCGCCGGCGCCGACTTCTGCGCGGCTTTTCCAGGCTTTTTTGCCGACAGCGGCTGACGCGATCCTCCACTTCCTGCGCTGCGCGCCACGGTCAGCCCTGCATCACGCGCAGATGCGGCGGTGTCGCGGCTTTCCGCTCACGTCGGGCGCGGGCGAAGGCGAGCACCTCGTCGGCCGTGCGCGTGTTGAGCACGTTGGCCGGTGTGAGCCAACCTTTGCGCGCGTTGGCGATGCCGAGTTCGAGATGCTCGAAGCCCTGCGGCGAATGTGCGTCGGGGCCGATACTGACCAGCGCACCTTTCTCTTGCGCAACGCGGCAGGCGCGCCAGTCGATGTCGAGCCGATGCGGGTCGGCGTTGAGCTCCATCGCCACGCCGACCTCGCCGGCCTTCTCGATAATGGCGGCGATGTCGATGGCGTACGGTTCACGCGTGAGCAGTAATCGACCGGTGGGGTGCCCCAGAATCGTGAGATGCGGATCGTCGAGTGCTTTGAGCACGCGATCCGTCATCTGCCGTTCGTTCATGCCGTAGCGCGTATGCACCGAGCCGATCACGAAGTCGAAGCGATCGAGAAAGGCCGCATCGTAGTCCACGCGACCGCACGGGAGAATATCGGCTTCGATGCCCTTGAGCACGCGGAACGCGATTCCGTTGGCCACGTACTCCGCGTTCAACGCATCGATTTCGTCATGTTGCCGCAGAATCGCATCGCGCGCGAGTCCGCCGGCGTACGTGTTCGACTGTGAGTGGTCGGAGACGCCCAGGTACCGCAGACCGCGCGCACGGGCCGCGCTGGCCATGTCGCTGATCGTGGCACCGCCGTCGCTGTACTGCGAGTGGCAGTGCAGGGCACCGACCAGATCCGCTTCGGTGATCAGCGTCGGGAACGCACCGCGCGCCGCTGCTTCCACTTCGCCCATCGCTTCGCGCTGCTCGGGCACGACATACGCCAATCCGAGTCGCGCATACAATGCCGGCTCGTCAGGGATCGACACCAGCGCACCGTCGCGATCGCGCAGTTCGTCGCCCGCCAGCACGAGACCCATCGTGGCCGCGCGCTCCGTGATCTGCTTCACATGCGCGCTACTGCCGGTCGCACGCCAGAGCGCCAGCGCGAATTGCTCGGGACGCACGCAGGAGACGTCTACCCGCACGCCGTCTTCGAGACGCAGCGACAACGAACGGCCGCCGCCACCCAGCACTTCCTTCACACCACGCAGCTGCGCGAACGTAGCGGCCACCACGCTCGGGCTTCCACGCACCGCGCACACTAGATCCACATCGCGCACGATCTCCATGCGACGGCGGATCGAACCCGCGATCTCGAGCTGCAGCACATCCGGGTGCGCCCGAATCGCCTCGGCAATGCGCTCGGCTTCGGCGCGGCCATGCTGCCAGAGCACGTATGCCCCAGTGGCCCGCAAATCGGCGATCCCCTTGAGAATCTTCTCCGCCGTCTTCGCGCCGAACTTGGGCAGCTCGGCCAAACGTCCGTCGCGCGCCGCCATCTCGAGCTCCAGCAGCGAATCCACGTGGAGGCCATCGTGAATGGAGCGGATGCGCGACGGACCCAATCCGGGTACGCGCAGCATCTCCAACAGCCCCTC
>JBBQAK010000355.1:0-4283 GCA_038316215.1 Gemmatimonadales bacterium
CCGCGCTCCGGCGTATCAGTCAGCAACCCGCCGGCCACCGCACCACGAACTGTCGTCGCGCGCGCAGGGCTGATCGGCACCAACGCCGGAATGCGCAGGGCATCGCCGCCGAGTACCAACCCCCCGCCTTGCTGCACAAAGCGATTGATCGCTGCGGCATCGACCGACATGCTGTCGAGCAGCACCACCACGGCGTAACGCGCGGTGTCGAGACGCCCCGGTGCGCCCAGGGTAATCGCCGTGCGCGGCGAAACGCGATAGCGACCATCCACGTGCCACCCCGCTTCCTCGAGCGCGGCCGTGACGAATTTGGATTCCCATCCGGGCTGCGCGATCATCATCACGCGTCGCGTGAACGCCGACGCCCGCGTCGTCACGCGCGCCTCCGACGCGCCAATCGACGCGCGCAGCGGCGGCGACACGCTGGTGAGCCGCCATGCTGCCCGACGCGTGTTCGGGATGGAATCGAGCGTGCCACCGGCATCCCGCAGCACCAGCGGCGACGCGGCGTCACTCGCACCCGTGATCGCACCCGTGATCGCACCCGTGATCGCACCCACTGCTGGCGGCGCGCCAGACACGCGGACGTCAACCGCCCCCGATGGACCGGCAACCGCCGTGGCAGACAGTGCAAGTCCTGCCGCGTGCGTGCGATCGATCCAGCGCACGGTGATGCCGGCACCATCGGCGGTACCCATCATGGCCCGGGCCCGCTGACGGGGCACAGCCGTCAGCTCGACGTCTACGCGGCGCGGCTGCGTGTCAACCGCCGCCGCAACGACCTCGCGCACGAACGACGAGGTCAGCGCCGTGGCGGTGCTGTCGGCCAGTTCGCTCAGCGACCATCGCAGCACGGTTGCCGGCTGGCCGCGCAGCCCGACGGGTCGACTCGTCAGATACATCGCCACCGCCAACGCGAGTAGCGCGACGCTTCGCAGCACCCGCTCGAGTGCGGACCGCGTACGGTTCGGGGTCGTCGACGTCATCGGGTCAAGGCGTAGACCACGAGATTCACTGCGAACTTGGTATTGTCGACCGAGAGAAAGCGCTTGTTATCGGGATGGAAGCTCCACTCCGAGCTGTAATCCTTGCTGCTGTATAACACAGAGATGCGGCCGTTGCGCAGCACCGCATCGAGCTGCTCGTGCACCAGGTTGTCGCCCCACCCGTTCATCTCATGCGACGTCGTCGGCGGCCCGTTCTCGAACACGAAAAAGCTGCGATAGAGTTCGTGCGTGTTCGGCAGCGGTATCAATGGCCCGGCCACTCGACGGATCTCGTCACGTACCGTCTTGTGAAAGACGCCGTCTACATCATGGTTGTGATCGTCCACGAACAGGAGTCCACCGCGCACGAGATACTTGCGCAAGACATCGGCCTCTCGCGTCGTGAAGCGCACCGGTAAGTGACCCGTGAGAAAGAGCAGCGGATACGCGAAGACGGCCTCCGACGACAACGGTACGGTCACGCCCTGCGGCCGAACCGGCAGCGACGTATAGCGTGCAATCGAATCGATCACGTTGGCCGGAAGCATCGGGGCCGAATCCCAGTCTCCCGACTCGTACTGTGCCGTGGCAAACACGAACGGCTCCATTCTCATCGCGTGGTTCATCGCGGCACACCGCGCGACCAGGCGCCCGCCTCCGTGCGGACGACACCACCGAGCACACGACGTGCACGCACGAACGCCTCAGTAGCGTCGCCACCGCGGTCAAGCATGTCGAGCGCCGCACCGACGGCGGCGGCGAAGGCCGGCGAATCGCCGAGCGCTTCCACGCGCAGCACGGCGAGTGAATCGCGAGCGGCCGACGCGTCGCGCGCCACCAACTGCGCAGCAACCACCAGTCGGGCCGCACGGCGCGCTTGGCGCGAAGGCAGCGCGTCGCGTTCGCGTCGAAGGTTCGTGGTGCCGGTGTCTTTACCGGCGAGTCGCACCTTGGCAAGGTCGATGATGACCGTGGGCGGCTTGCCGCGCAGATACAGCCGCTCCGCGGACCGGGCCCGCTCAATGGCCGCCAGAGCTAGCCGCATGTGTGGAATGGCCGCCTTCGGATCGCCCTGCTCGAGCGCACGGCCGGCATCCCACATGGCGTTGTACGCTTCCAGCAACGGTTGATTGATCGCGATGACCGGCGAATCATCACCTTCCTCGAGCACGCCGCCGGCATTGCCACCAGTCAATGCAAGCTTCCCCTGCTGCTGCTCGACGCCGTGATCATGCCCGTCACCCACCGAGTGCGTGTGCTCGCCGCTCACGTCGCCACTCAGTCGCTGAAATACCACGTCACCGACGGCTTGCCGTAACCGGGCCTGATCGCGCCCGATGTTGATCGACTCGCGCATCAGCGTCGTGCGCTCCAACGTGAGCCGCTGCTTTTCAAGCCTTTCGGTGAGCATCAACAGCATGCGCTGACTGAGCAGCGATTTGTCCACCGCAGGCGGCGGCGCAGCCTCGACCGCCACCGAGTCGTACTCGGCGGCGCGCGCGATACGGAACGAGCGCGTTTCACTGCTACCGTATTCGCGGTTCGACGCCGGATGCGCGTCGCGCGCGATGGCGCGCAAGTGTACGATATCACCCGCAACCAGCTTGAGCGCGGCAAGGTCGATCGTGGCGCGAATCGTTCCCACTCGTTCGCCGGCGAAGCGGCGCGCACCCATCTGCACCGTACGCGCCGTGAAGCGCTCGCCCTCGCCCGAGCTCACAATGAGCTCGAAGGTTGCATGCGCGAGCCCGATGTCATCGCGTACCGAGGCCACCAGTGCGAGCGACCCCTCGGGCGCGCGAAAGACGCTGTCGCGTGCCGGCTGTCGAAGCAACACGGTCGGTATCGAGTCCGCACGCCCTTCAATCACGAGCAAGCGCGCACGACCGCCGCGGGCGAGCTCAATGGTAACCGGTCTATCCGTCGCGACGGTGCGTACCTGCCAGCCGTCGCCGTTCACCGTGGGCAGCAAGGCGCGCGCGCGACGCGTCCCTGCCGGCGTCTCGGCCGCATCAACAACGAGGTCACCCACGAGATCACCCACCAAGCGCTCGATCACCTGCTCGGGAACCGGGCCGGTTCCGCGCAACTGCACCGTGCTGCCGCTTACCGCCGCGACGTTCTGCACGTTTCCGAACTGCTGTGGCGCGAGACGCATGTACGCAGGTGCGTCAATACGCACCTGCCACGCGCCGAGGGGCGGAATCGATCTGGCCATCGCGGTGTCACCGGTCACGGCGCGCAAGACCGAGCCCGCGAAGCCGCTCGGACGAGAACGCACCAGCGCCCCGGCCACCAGCGCGATGCATGCGCCCGCCGCGAACAGCGCGGGCCCGAGCAACTGACGTCTCGCCGAACGCCGTAGCGCGCGTGGCACATCCGTGCGCGCGAGCACCGTGCTCGCCGACGCCTGTAGCAGCGGACTCTCCGCGATCGCGCGCACCGACGGGTCGGTCGCCGAGGCATTGGTCGCCGAGGCATTGGTCGGCGACGAGCCAAGTTCAACCAGCGCCTCGATCAGTGTCACCAACGCGAAGCTGGCGGGCCGCGTGTCCGAATCACGTTCCTCGATCCACAGCGCCGCGCGGACATCGTTGATATGGTGTGTGCGATAGCGTGCCAGCAGCCACGCCACCATCAGCGCCGTGAACATCACGATTCCAACGGTCATACCGGCGCTTCGCCCTGCCGCGAACGGCTCACGGCCTCGCGCCATCTGTACGCCGTCAACCAGCAGCCACGCCGACAGCACCACACCGCATGCGAGCAACGCGGCCCGCGCGTACACCAATCGCGTGAGGGCGCGGCGAACGCCAGCGACGCGAGGACGAATCGACCTGTCGTTCATGGTGCCGTCGCTCCCGCCGCAGTCTCTGGCGACTCGCGTCGAACGAAATATTCGGCCAGCAGCGCCGTGAGCGCGAGCGCCAACAACGCCGACGCCAACCACTCGGGTCTCGTCGCACGCGAGGTCGTGCCAGTCTCACGGAATCGACTGGCCAACACATACGCAGTCGGTGCCGCGACGCCGGGCTTTGGCGGCGACGCGATTGCCGTCTCACGCGGAGCGGGAACGCCACGCCCACCGCACGGTGCCCGCAGCACGCGCAGTACGCCATCAGCCGCCGGTGAGAGCAACAGGTCACTCCCTTCCGCCACGGCGAGCGCGACTTCCCGCACACACGTCGTGCCTCGCGTGCGTTCGACCGCCGCGGCCACGCCGTCGCTCCACCAAGCGATCGCTCGCACGCTATCTGACAGCGCCGGCGGCAGGGCGGTGCGCACCCACGGTGCCAC
>JBBQAK010000118.1:0-9640 GCA_038316215.1 Gemmatimonadales bacterium
ACGCGCTCATCGAAGCCGATGAGGGCGGGGTGTTTCGCAGCGACGACGGCGGCGCCACGTGGGCGCGCGTGAACGATGAACGCAAGCTGCGTCAGCGCGCGTGGTACTACTCGAAGATCTACGCCGATCCGAAGAACCCCGACCTCGTGTACGCTAGCAATGTGCAGTTCCAGGTCTCGCGCGATGGTGGCAAGACGTGGAGCAACATCAACACACCGCACGGCGACTCGCACAACCTGTGGATCGCGGGCGACAACGGCGATCGCATGATCGAAGCGAACGACGGCGGCGCCAACGTGAGCACCGACGCGGCGAAGACGTGGACCGCGCAGGACTTCGCGACGGCGCAGTTTTATCACGTGACAACCACGAACCACTTTCCGTACAAGATCTGCGGCGCCCAACAGGATAACAGCACGCTCTGTGGTCCGTCGCGTGCGGCCGGTGGTATCACGATGGATATGTGGCAGGATGCCGGTGGTGGTGAGTCGGGGTTCATTGCGTCGCTGCCGAACAATCCGGACATCGTCTTTGCCGGCAGCTACGGCGGATACCTGACGCGTAAGGATATGCGGACCGGGCTCACGCGCGATGTGAATCCGTGGCCGCTCAACCCGATGGGACACTCGGCCATCGATTCGAAGTACCGCATGCAGTGGACGTTCCCGATTGCGGTGAGCCCGCACGATCCAAAGTTGATTTATGTCGGATCGAACGTGCTCTTCAAGACCACGAACGAAGGCGAGAGCTACACGGCGATCAGCCCCGACCTCTCGCGCAACGATCCGCGCACGCTTGGACCGTCTGGCGGCCCGATCACGAAGGACCAGACCGGCGTGGAAACGTACGGCACCGTGTTCGCCATTTCGGAGTCGCCGGTGATGAAGGGTGTGATCTGGGCCGGCACCGACGACGGCACGGTGCATATCACGCGCAACGGCGGGACGTCGTGGACGAACGTGACGCCGGCGCTGTTGAAGGAACGGGAATGGGCGCGCATCTCGATCATCGATGCGTCGCACTTCAACGCCGGCACGGCGTATGTAGCCGCGAACCGATTCCAGATGGACGACAACGCGCCGTATCTGTTCAAGACCACCGACTACGGCAAGACGTGGGCCCGCATCGACAATAGCGGCAAGGCCAATGGCATTCCGGCTACCGAATTCACGCGCGTGATCCGTGAAGACGACGTACGCCCGGGGCTGCTGTTCGCGGGCACCGAGCGCGGCATCTATGGTTCGCTCGACGACGGCGCCACGTGGTTCTCGATGCGTCGCAATCTGCCGATCGTGCCAGTGCATGATCTGGCGATCAAGGACGGCGATCTCATCGCCGCGACCCATGCCCGCTCGTTCTGGGTCATCGACGACATCAGCCTGTTGCGTCAGCTCAGCGTGGCCGCGATGGCGGAACGGGCGCATCTCTTTACGCCGCGCGCGGCGTACCGCATCAACTGGGGCGGAGGATTCAACCCGGGCGGCGGCAACGGTTCACCGGTCGGCGCGAATCCGCCAAACGGCGCGATCGTGTACTACTGGCTCAAGTCGCCGGCGAATAAGGTCACGATCGAGTTCAAGGACTCGACGGGCCGCACCGTTCGCACCTTCTCGAGCGACACGGCAGGGGCGGGTGCCGCCGCGGCGCCGGGTGGCGGTCGCCGTTCCGTAGCCGCCGATGCGGCGCCGACGAACACCGTCGGCATGAACACGTTCTCGTGGAATCTGCGCGAGAGCGATGCGACCACGTTCAACGGGATGATCATGTGGGCCGGTGTCCTCACGGGCCCGTTGGTGCTGCCGGGCAACTACTCGGTGCGTCTGCTGGTGGATGGCGCGCCGGTGGCTGAGTCGAAGCTGCTGGTGAAGAAGGACCCGCGCAGCGATGCAACGGCCGCTGATCTCGTGGCGCAGTACAAGATGCTCATGCAGATCCGCGACCGGACCACCGATGCGAACGATGCCGTGCGCACCGTGCGATACGTGCGCAGCCAAGCCGTGTCGCGTTCGAAGGAAGTGGGCGCCGACTCGGCGCAGTATGCGCAGCTGGTGAAGTCGCTCGATACGAAGATCAGCGAGATGGAAGCGCAGATCTATCAGGTGAAGAACCAGAGCGGTCAGGATCCGTTGAACTATCCGATCAAGGTGAACAACCAGATCGCGGCGTTGGCGGGCGTGGTGGGTAGCACCGAAGCGCGTCCCACGAAGCAGTCGGTCGTGGTGTTCGACACGCTGTCGAAGGAACTCGAGGTGTATCTGGTGGAACTCCGCAAGGCCTACAAGGAGCTGCTGCCGCCGATCGACGACATTCTCAAGAAGCATGGGCTGCCGGCCATCGAAGTGAAGGCCGGTGACGTGCAGACCCCGCGGCGCATCGGCGCTGAGGACGAGATCACAGGGATGTAAGCGGTACCGTTGGTCGCAGGTACAGGCATAACACGGCGGGTCGTGGCCAAGAACCTCGGGTTCTTAGCGGCGGCCCGCCGTGTAGCGCACCAGCCGCCGGATCGCCACAATCCCGAAGAGCGGCCCCAGTGACAGCGCCGCGAACGCCCACCGCCAACCGACGAGCGCTGCGAGCGGTGGCACGAGTTGAATCACCACCGCCGTGAGCAGGAAGCCGAGTGACGTTTGCAACGTGAGCGCGGTGCCCACCGCATGCGGCGGTACGCTCTCGGTAACCAGTACCGAAAACTGTGCGCTGTCGGCGATCACGAAGAAGCCCCAGACCAGCGCAATCGGTACCATCAGCCACAGCGAGCGTCCGTAGGTGAAGCCGATCAGCACAGCGCAGGCGCCGCTGATCGCCATGGCGCGTGTCACGAGCCAAGCGCGTCCGCGCCGGTCGGCGACGAGTCCGCCCCAGATGCAGCCGGCGCCGCCGATCGCGAGCGCGGCGAACGCAATGGCCGATGCCACCGAGACGCCGCGTGATCCAGCGCCGGGATCACTGACGGCGATACTGGCCGCGATAAACACGGGTAGCCATGTCCACGCGGCATACAGCTCGAACATGTGGCCAAGGTAGCCGCCGGTGGACAATCGCCAGGCCGGCGTCTGCACCACATCGCGCACGAGACTCCACGAGAACGGCCGCGCCGGAAACGGATACGGTCCTTCGCGGTAGCCGAACCAGACCAGCAGCGCCGCCACGCATGCGCCGAGGGTGGCGCTGAGCACGACCGGGGTGATGCCAGCGCCCGGGATCGCGTGAACGAGATACGGCATCGCCTTCCCGACCGTGAGCGCGCCCACGATGGTGCCCACCGCAAGACCGCGTCGAACGCGAAACCAGGTGGCAATCATCTTCATCGCCGGCGGATATACGCCGGCAAGCGCAAAGCCTGTCACGAAGCGCCACACCAGCGCGCCGGACAGTTGGTCCGACGTGAGCAGCAATGCGTTGGCCGCTGCGCCGATGATTGCGGAGCAAGAAAAGAGCAATCGGGCTGGCACGATATCGGCCACGTTGAGCAGTGCCGACATGGCGGTGCCGGCCACGAAGCCCAATTGCACGATCGTAGTGAGCCACGCGGCTTCGCTGCCGGTGAGCGACCACTGGGCGGTATACTGCGCTGATACGGCGCTGGCAGCGAACCACAACGTCATCCCCAACAGTTCGGCGAGAGTGAGTAGGCCGAGCATGCGCCAGCGATCCGGATGCGAATCGCCGGCGGGCGTAGGGCTATCGATCGCGGACATGAGGCTGGGAGACGGCAATCACTTTCCGACGCGTTCGATGGCGATGCCGAACTCGTCGAAATGCTCCGCCAGCACGCGCAACGTGCGTTCTGCGTTCCCGCCGTGTCCGCGCAGCGCCGCGAAGAAACGAATCACGGGGTTGCCTACGTGCCCGCACTCCGTCAGGGTGACCGTGCAACGATCCGCTCGTGGCTCCGCGTCCGCATCGATGCACCACGCCCACTGCCACTGCGCTTTCGTGTCGTCATCAGTCACGCGCAGCGCGATCACCAGCGGATCGGTGTCGGTTGATGACGTGCGTTCGATGGTGGTTTGCGACGGCGCCCACTGCTCGTACGATGCGAGGTCAGCGAGCAGGGCGTGTACATCATGCGCGTTGCGCTGCAGGCGAATCTGACGCACGACGCGATAATCAGCTGGTGTGACGAGGCCACCGACCACGAGCGCGATGAGACTCGCCGCGATGGCGGCCATGATCACCAGAATCCAGTACATGGCCGCTGTCGCTCAGCTCACACGCAGCGATTGATCGAGCACGACGCGCACGCGTTTGGCGAGTTGGAGCGAGGTGAACGGCTTCTGCAGAAAGGTACGCTCATCGAGCGATACGCCCTTCAGCAGGACGGCGTCGTCGGTGTACCCCGACACGAACAGCACGCGCATGTCCGGTCGCATCTGCTCGAGCTGCTCGGCCAGTTCGCGCCCGTTCATCCCGGGCATAACGACGTCGGTCACGAGCAGATCGATGCGGCCCGGAAAGGCGCGTGAGATTGCAATGGCGGATTCGCCGTCGTCGGCGGCGAGCACACGATAGCCACGTCGCTCGAGCGCCGCGGTGGCAACCGTGCGCACGCTGTCTTCATCTTCGGTGAGCAGGACGGTTTCCTGTCCGGTCAGTACCTCGGGCACTTCTTCTTCGACCGTAAGATCGGTGGGCACTTCGCCGAGCCGGGGGAGGAGCAGGTGGAACGTGGTTCCGACCCCGGGCGTGCTGTGCACGCGGATCTCGCCACCGGATTGATCGATCATGCCGTAGGCCAGCGGCAGTCCGAGTCCAGTGCCCTTACTACGCTCCTTCGTCGTGAAGAAGGGCTCGAAGATGTGTGCACGGATGGCATCGGTCATGCCAACGCCGGTATCGGTCACGCGAATCACGATCCACTCGTGTTGGGCGTCGAGTCCGAACGTTTGCACCTCGTCGTCGCTCACACGCGCCGTGACGATCCGAAGCGTACCGCCGGAGGGCATGGCGTCACGCGCGTTGCTGGCGAGGCTGAGCATGACCTGCTCCAACTGCGCTGCATCGATGCGAATGGTGCCGAGGTCGTACCCAAGCGTGGTGGTGACTTCGATGTGCTCGCCCATAAGCCGGCGGAGCAGACGGTCGATTTCCTCAATGACGGCGTTCGGGTCGAGCACTGTCGGCTGCACGATCTGTTTCCGACTGACGGCGAGGATCTGTTTGGAGAGATCGGTGCCGCGTACGGCGAGTGCGCGGATCTCATTGACGTCGCGGCGTACGGGCTCGTCGGCCGACAGTATGCCAAGCGCGAGATCGCAGTAACCCAGCATGCCGGTCAGCAGGTTGCTGAAGTCGTGGGAGATGCTGCCGGCGAAGGTGCCGATCGCTTCCATCTTTTGTGACTGCCGCAGCTGCTCTTCACTGCGGGCCAGCGCACGTTCGGCTTCGCGGCGCGCGGTGACATCGATGCCTACCGACAGCCAGCTGGCGCGTCCGAGTCGTCGCGACGACGTGGTGATGATTTCCATCTCGAGCAGACGACCGCCGGCGGTTCGATGCTGCCAGGTGCCGGCGGTTTGTTTCGTCTCGGAGAACGGTAGGCGGGCCGCGCGGAAACGCACATGCTCGGCGGGGTCGACCACGTCGAGGATGCGCAGCGAGAGAAACGTGTCGCGATCGTACCCGTACTTCTCGACGGCCGCCTCGTTTACGGCGAGAATCAGCATCGTATCCGCGTCCCAGGCCCACATGGGAAGAGGATTCGAATCGAACAGGAAGCGATAGCGACGTTCACTGTCGGCGAGCGCCGCGTTTCGCCGTTCGACCGTTTCCGCCATCTGGTTGAGGGCAGTAGCGAGCGAGCCGATCTCGTCTGACGAACGAATGCGTGACCGGTGTCCGGCTACGCCGACCGCGAGGGCATGCGCGTCGTCGATCAGGGACTGCAGCGGCCGGGAAATCCGGTTCGCGAAGACAATAGCCAGACTGATCGAGACGGTGACCGCGACGCCGAAAACGGCAACGCCGCGTACTGGGGCACCGAAGTACGGCGCCAGCGCTAACGCCAAGAGCGGAGGCGACGCGACAATCAAGGCCATCGCGAGCAGACGAGTCCGCAGGTCGACCCCACGCTCACGCGAGCGTGGTTCGTCCGGCTCGAGGGTTGGCTGGTCGGGCACGGCCTACGCGCCGAGCGGCTCTACGCCGGATGGCATCGTCACGGCCATACCCATCGCGTGGTATCCCTTATCCACGTACACCGTGGAGCCCGTGATCCCGCTGGCGAGCGAGCTGGCGAGGAATGCGGCGGTGTTGCCGACTTCCGTTGCAGTGAGCTCTTCGGCGAGCGGCGCGTTGGCTGCGCAATACTTCACCATCTTATCGATGATGCCGATCGCACTGGCCGCCCGCGATGCATACGGACCGGCGCTGATCGTGTTGACGCGCAGTCCGTATTTGCGACCGGCCTCGAACGAGAGCACGCGGGTGTCGCTCTCAAGGGCGGCCTTGGCTGACGACATGCCCCCACCGTAGCCGGGAATGGCGCGTTCACTCGCCATATACGTGAGCGAGCAGACCGAGCCGCCCGGACGCATCAGCGGCGCGAGGCGCTGCACCATCGAGACGAGCGAATACGCGCTCGCGCTGGAGGCTGCGAGATAGCCGGCGCGACTGACTTCGAGCAGCGGCCTCTTCACTTCCGGCCCGTTGGCCAGCGAGTGAAAGACGATGTCGAGCGACTGGTCGCCGAAATCGGCCGCGATGCGCTGCGCGAGACCACCGATCGAGAAGTCGCCGATATCCTTGTAGCGCTTCGAGGCGCGCACGTCGGGCGGCGCATCGTCGAGCGCGTCGTAGACGGCGTCGAGCGGATAGATGCGCTCGAAAGTGAGCAGTGATCCATCGCTCAGGCGACGGGATTCGTCCATCTTCCCGCGCTCGAGCAGGTTGAGGAAGATGTTGAGCGCAGGCGGCCACGTGGCGACACAGACAGCGGCGCCGGCCTCCGCGAAGGCCTTCGCGACGGCGAACCCGAAGCCGCCGTCGTCGGCGACGCCCGCCACGAGGGCGCGCTTGCCGGAAAGATCGATGGGTAGCATTCGCAAAAAGATAGCAGCAAAGTCCGCGACGAGCGACGAGCGATGAGCGACTAGCGAGCGGCTCGCTCGAGGCGATCGCGAAGACCGGCCCAACATGCGTCGGCTGGGGGACGCTCGATCACGATGAGCGACGCACCGGCGGCGTCGGCGGCGTGCAGGGCAGCGTAGAGTTCGCGCGCATACGCGGCGGGTTCATCCGGCATACGCACGATCACGCCATCCGGCACCGCGAGCGTCGTCGTACGCAGGAGCGCCGTCACGCGCCCGGTCGCTGGATTCCGCGCCGCACCTGTTTCCGCGAGTGCCGCGACGATCTCCGGCTGTTGCTCCGGATCGAATAGCCAGACATCGGCGCGCGGCGCATAATGGCGATCGGCCATACCGGGAGAGCGCTGCGCCGACGCACTCTCCGCGGCGAGGTACGAAACGGTGGCGGTGGCACTCCGAACCGTCATGCCGGAGCCCCGCAGGGCGAGCTCGAGATCCGCGGCGGAGATCATGCCCGGCCGCAGAATCACGGCCTCGGGGCCCGTGAGGTCGACCACCGTGCTTTCAATGCCCACCGTACTCGGTCCGCCGTCGAGAATGAGCCCGACGCGGTCGCCCAGCGACGCCTGCACGTGCTGCGCCGTGGTCGGACTGACCTGCGTGAACCGGTTGGCGCTCGGGGCCGCGATGGGCACGCCAGCGGCGCGGAGCAGGGCCAGCGCCACGGGGTGGGCCGGCACCCGCAAGGCAACGGCATCGAGCCCGGCCGTGGCCGCGTCGGGCACCTGCGGGGCCTTGGGCAGCACCAGTGTGAGCGGGCCCGGCCAGAAGGCGGTGGCCAGGCGATCGGCGGCGGCGGGCCACTGCCTCGTGAGCGTGCGGGCGGCTGCTACGTCGGGCACGTGCGCGATCACGGGATTCCACGCCGGACGGCCCTTGGCGGCATAAATGGCTGCGACGGCGACCGGGTCGAGCGCGTTGGCACCGAGTCCGTACACGGTTTCCGTGGGGAAGGCGACGAGTCCGCCGCGGCGGATCAAGGCGGCCGCGTGCTCGACGACTACGGGGTCGGGATGGTTGGGGTCGAGCCTGAGAAGTGGAGCGCCGGGCATCCTGGAATCTAGCCGGCGACCCTAGACCGCTGGTCCCCACACGGTACGGGCTCTCCGTGCTGTTCCGTGCAATCCGCGGTCGCTGTGTTCCAGCTGTTGCGATCGTGCCGCAGCGGCCGGCTCGACGGACTCAAGGCGACCACCCGGCTACTGTCGCGATTCGATGGCGCGCCGCGCAATCCGGTCGACGAGTCGGGGGGAGATCAGCTTGAGCAGTCGTCCGATCTTGCCGCGCCACGTCATGACCAGATCGCGATCGCGCCCGGCCACCGCGGCGAGAATGCGGCGACCGCACTCGTCGGTCTCCATCGTTTCGCCTTTCCGCCGCACGAAGCCGCGCTCGCCAAATGGGGTGCCGTCTGGCGAGAGTGCCCGCTGATTGATCTCGGAAAACACGAAGCCGGGATAGATGACGGTGACCGATACGCCGGTGCCCTCGAGCTCGATGCGCAGCGAGTCGAAGAAGCCAGCCATCGCGTGTTTGGTGGCGGCGTAGGCGGTGCGTTTGGGGACGCCGGTGAGTCCGGTGAGACTCGAGATCGCGACAATGCGTCCCTTCGACTGCTTGAGGTGCGGGAGGGCATATGCCGTACACCACACACTGCCGAGGTAGTTCACTCGCATGAGTGTGTCGAAGATCGAGAGATCGGTGACCGATTCAAACGGCCCGCTCGATCCGAGCCCAGCGTTGTTCACCAGGATATCGAGCCGGCCATAGTGCGCGACGGTGCGTTCCACCATCGACGCGCACGACGTCTCGATGCCCACATCGCCCGGCACCACCAGCGCGTCGGCGCCCAGCGCGCGGCACTCGGTAGCCACCGATTCCAGGCGTTCCGCATCGCGCGCCGCGAGGGCTAATCGCGCACCGTCGGCGGCGAACTGTCGCGCCAACTCCGCGCCGATGCCGCTTGACGCGCCGGTGAGCAGGACCACCTGCCCGGCGAAACGGTTATTCATGGAATCCCGTCCTATGGATGCCTGGTCAGGAACGCCCGTTCACGGATGCCCCGCCGCGTCGTCGGGGCCGAGCAGTTCGTCGATGTATTCGTCGCCCTCGAAGGGGGCATCAAGAATGCGCAGCGCGTGCGCCGCATCGCCCACGCGCACCGCAAGCCGCACGGGATACACGAAATGCATGGAGGGCAGCATGCCGCCCGCATCGTCTCGCAGCACCACGGCCGGAATGTGGTGTGCTTCCAGCACGCTGCGCGCAACGAGCGCTTCCATCTCGTTCACGTACTCCCGGATGACCTGCATGGCGGCTCCCATAGGGCGAACATATCGCGCCGGTCGCGCCACCGTGAGGGGAGCGTGTACACCGACTAGATTTCAGGAATGGCGGCGTCCTTCGGCATTTTCGTACTGGCAGAGCTTCCTGGCGAAGCAGGTGCCATGGTGCGAGAGATTCAACAGCGTTTCGACCCCAAGCTGGCTCGGCTCACGCCTCCGCACGTGACGCTGGTCGGTTCGTCGGGCGTGGGCGCAATGCCCACG
>JBBQAK010000071.1:0-12578 GCA_038316215.1 Gemmatimonadales bacterium
GTGCACCGCGCCGCCGAGATCAAGTCGGGCGCGACGCCGGCCGTGGGTGGATCGACTCCGTCGAAGAACGGCTCCCCTGACAACCGCTGAGGCCACGACGATGACGACCCAATCCGACAAGCCGGGCGTAAGCCGCCGCGACTTTCTGCGCGCCACGGCGCTCGCCGGTGGTGGCATGCTGCTGGTCAGCTACGCCGAACCGCTTGAGGCGCTCGAACGTCTTGACGTGCAGGATGGATTGCCCGCAATGGCCGATCCGATGCTCAGCGCCTTTGTGCGCATCACGCCCGACGGCATCGTCACCATCACCGCGAAAAATCCCGAGATCGGCCAGGGCATCAAAACCATGCTCCCCATGCTGATCGCCGAGGAGCTCGACGTGGACTGGGCGAACGTACGGGTGGAACAGGCCGACTTCGACCCCACCAAGTATCAGGCGCAGGTCGCCGGTGGCAGCACCGCCACGCCTACCAACTGGCTGCCGCAGCGCCGGGTCGGTGCGGCCGCGCGCGCCATGCTGGTGTCGGCCGCCGCGACGCAGTGGAACGTGCCTGCCGCCGAACTGGTCACCGAGAAGGGCGTCGTGCATCACCGCGCGACGAAGCGGTCGGCCACCTATGGCTCGTTGGCCAGCGCTGCCGTCTCCGTGACGCCGCCCGATCTCGCCACGGTGCCGCTCAAGGATCCCAAGGCGTTCACGATCATCGGCACGCGCAAAAAGACCGTCGGACTTCGTGACATCCTCATGGGCAAGCCGATGTTCGGCATCGACGTCACGGTGCCGAACATGCACTACGCCACGTTCGTCAAGAGCCCCGTGTTCGCCGCCAAGGTCGCGAGCGCCAACCTCGACGCGATCAAGGCGATGCCGGGCGTGACGCATGCGTTCGTGGTGGAAGGCACCACGAATCTGCAGGGGCTGATGCCCGGCGTCGCGATCATTGGCAAGAATTGGTGGATGGTGCAGCAGGCGCGAAAGAAGCTCGTGGTCGAATGGGCCGCGCACCCCACGGCGCAGCAATCGAGCGCGGGCTTCGCCGCCAAGGCGGCCGAGTTCTTCGCGAGCGCGCCACAGCGCACGATTCGCCACGATGGCGATTTCGATGCGGCAATCAAGAGTGCGGTCAAAGTCGTGAAGGGCGAGTACAGCTATCCCTTTATCGCCCACGCCCCGCTTGAGCCGCAGAATTGCACGGCGCACGTCACGGCCGACAAATGCGAGCTCTGGACGACGTCGCAGACGCCGCAAGGTGGACGCGCGCTGGTCGCCACCACGCTTGGCCTGAAGGAAGATCAGGTCACGATGCACATGGTGCGGGCCGGCGGCGGCTTTGGTCGTCGCTTGTACAACGATCCGCTGGTGGAAGCGGCGTGGATCGCGCGCGAAGCCAAGGTGCCCGTGAAGTTGCTCTGGACGCGCGAAGACGACATGCAGCACGACATGTTCCGTCCGGGCGGCTTCCACTCCTTCACCGGCGGCCTCGATGCCAACGGCAAGCTCGTGGCGTTCCGCAATCACTTCGCGACGTATGGGGAAGGCGAGCGCTTCGCGCCGAGCGCCGACATTGGCCCCACGGAGTATCCGGCGCGCTTCGTGCCGAATCTCAAGATGGACGTATCGGTGATGCCTTTGGGCGTGCCCACCGGTGCGCTGCGTGCGCCGCGCTCGAATGCGCTGTCGTTCGCCTTCCAAGGCTTCATCGACGAGTGCGCGGTCGCAGCGGGCAAGGATCCGTTGCAGTTTCGCATCGATACGCTCAAAGCGGAAATCACGCCGGCCACACCCCTCACCCCGCAGCAGCAGGCCGGACAGATGGATGCGCAGCGTGTGATCGGTATCCTCGAGAAGGCGCGCGACGTGTCGGGGTGGGGCAAGACCACATTGCCGAAGGGTACCGGCATGGGATGTGCGTTCTACTTCAGCCATCGCGGCTACTTCGCCGAGGTCGTGCAGGTCACCGTGAGCAAGGCCGGCGACGTGAAGGTCGACAAGGTATGGGCGGTGGGTGACGTCGGCAGCGACATCATCAACCCGAACCACGCTGAGCAGCAGGTGCAGGGCGCCGCGATGGACGGGATGAGCCAGGCCTTCGGCCAAGAGATCACGTTCACTGCCGGCAAAGCCGACCAGTCGAACTTCAACAACTATCCGATGCTGCGCATCCGTCAAGCGCCGCCCATCGAAGTGCATTTCGTGAAGACGAACTTCTCGCCCACGGGCATTGGCGAACCGGCCTTGCCGCCGGTCGTGCCGGCGATGATCAACGCGATCTACGCCGCCACCGGCAAGCGCGTGCGGCAGATCCCGCTGTCGAAGGTCGATCTCAAGTGGTCCTGATGGTTTCCTGATTCCAACCGATGCGATGACTGTTCACTCGATCACCACGTCCCCGTTCGCTGACCAGCGACCGGGGACGTCCGGTTTGCGGAAGCGGACGACGGTCTTCCTGCAAAAGCACTATCTCGAGAATTTCGTGCAAGCGCTGCTCGATGTGGCCGCGCTGCCGCCCGACAGCACGCTGGTGGTCGGCGGCGACGGTCGGTACCACAACCGCGATGCCACCGAAACGATCATTCGCATGGCGGCTGGGAACGGCATCACGCACGTGATCGTGGGGCGCTCGGGGCTGCTCTCCACCCCGGCGGCCTCACACCTCATTCGGTCGGGCGCGCAGGGCGGCATTATCCTGTCGGCCAGTCACAATCCGGGCGGCGCCGACGGCGATTTCGGCATCAAGTACAATACCGGCAACGGTGGACCCGCCCCGGAATCGTTCACGAACGACGTGGCTGAGCGCGCGCGTGTGATGCGGCAGTACAAGATCGCCGATCTGCAGCACTTTGATCTCGACGATCTCGGCACGCATCAGATCGGCCCGTTACGTCTCGACGTGGTCGATCCGGTCGCGGCGTACGCGGCGTTGATGGAATCGCTGTTCGACTTCGACGCGATCAGTGGCTTGTTCGCGAGTGGGTTCCGTATGCAGTTCGATGCGATGCACGCGATTACAGGTCCGTACGCCGTCGAACTCCTCGAACGTCGGCTCGGCGCGCTTTCCGGTACGGTCATCAATCGTGTGCCGCTCCCCGACTTCGGCGGCGGACACCCGGATCCGAATCTCACGTACGCACATGATCTGGTCGAAGCACTGTTCGGCCCCGACGCACCCAACTTCGGTGCGGCGTCCGACGGCGACGGCGATCGGAACATGATTCTGGGACAGCGCTTCTTCGTGACGCCGTCGGACTCGCTCGCCGTACTGGCGGCGAACGCCACGCTGGTACCCGGGTACGCGCGGGGACTCGTCGGCGTCGCGCGCTCGATGCCAACCAGTGCGGCGGTCGATGCGGTCGCCGAGTCGCTCGGTATTCCCTGCTTCGAAACGCCAACTGGATGGAAGTTCTTCGGGAATCTGCTCGACGCCGGCCGCATCACGCTCTGCGGTGAGGAAAGCTTCGGCACCGGCTCCGATCACGTGCGCGAGAAAGACGGGCTCTGGGCCGTCTTGTTCTGGCTCAACATCGTGGCCGTGCGTGGACAGACGGTGGAGGCCATCGTGCGCGAACATTGGGCACGCTTCGGGCGCAATTACTACACGCGCTACGACTACGAAGGAGTGCCCACCGAGGCTGCGAATGGTGTCATGTCGCATCTGCGCGCGCAGTTCAACGCGTTACCGGGCACGATGATCGCTTCACGTCGTGTGCGCAGCGCCGACGACTTTACGTACACCGATCCGGTGGACGGCAGCGTGAGTGCCAATCAGGGGATTCGTGTGCACTTCGACGATGGGGCTCGCATCGTGTTCCGCCTGTCGGGCACGGGCACCGAGGGCGCGACCATTCGCCTGTACATCGAGTCACGCGAAACCGATGCGTCGCGGCTTGGCATGGACACCGCCGATGCCCTGTTGGAGCTCGTGAACGCCGCACTCGCCATGAGCGAGATGGAAACGCGCACCGGACGGACGGCACCAACGGTGATCACGTAACGACGACTACCCAAGTGCGCGACCCGCCACAACGGTGATGTTGTCACTGCCACCACGTTCGAGCGCAAGGTCGACCAACTCATGACACAGCTGC
This sequence comes from Gemmatimonadales bacterium, assembly GCA_038316215.1. Taxonomy (GTDB): domain Bacteria; phylum Gemmatimonadota; class Gemmatimonadetes; order Gemmatimonadales; family Gemmatimonadaceae; genus Gemmatimonas. The sequence goes on from JBBQAK010000071.1 coordinate 4,087, forward strand.
TCGGCCGATGTCATCCGACGAATGGCCGAACCGATGTCTTCGTCGGTGACGTGTTTGGTGAGGCCGTCCGAGCACACCAGGATCACCGTGCCGCGCTTGCCCACGTCGACCTGCGAAATCACCGGCAGCGCTTCATCGGCGCCGATAGCGCTCGAGAGCACGTGATTGAGTGGCGACTGCCGGGCCCGCTCCGGTGACAGGGCGCCACTATCGACCATTTCCTGCGCAATCGTCTGATCACGCGTGACTTGCCGCAGCACGCCGTCATGATACGCGTAGCAGCGACTGTCACCCACCTGCACCACGTAGAGCCACGGCCACACGACAATCGCCACCGACAGAGTGCTGGCCATGCGGCGCCCGCCGAACTGCGCCTCCGCCTGTGCACGCACGCGATTATGCGCCTCAATGGCGGCATTGCGCAGCGCGTCCGTGAATTCGTGCTCGCTGGACGAGCCGACGGTGTGGTAGCAGCGCATTGCCGATGCGAAGTACTCCGTGATGGCAATCGTCGCGAGTCGACTGGCTTCACTGCCGTCCGCACTGCCGCCCACGCCATCGGCCACGAGCATGATCGTGGCGAGGCGCTCGCCGCGGAGCGTGATATGATCGATCTCGGGTAGGCTGGTTGAACGCACGACGACCTGCGGGTGCACGGTGCAGAGCAGGAAGTGATCCTGATTACTGGTGCGCACACGGCCCTGATGCGTGATCCCGAAGAGATCGAGTTCATCGTCCTTCGGACGAGGGAGCCCGGCGATCTCCGATAGCGGTGACGTCATGCCCTGACTATCGCACTACGGGGCACGCGGCAGCAACCGCCAGACTCGGCCATGCGTGACAATGTCGCGTACGCGACGGGCAGGCTGTACCCTCTTGGCCCAGACTTGCGACAAATTGCGGGAGATGACTTCCCTGCTCACCCTCCGCGCCGGACCCACTGCCCGTGCCCACCTTCGTGAGCACGGGGGCCTGAGGGCCGATCAGATCGATATCATGCCCGGGGCGTCGGGAGGCGCCAAATGGATCGGCATCGGCGGACTCGATCGCTATCTGTTTGGCCACCTGTTGCAGCAACCGCGTGCACATCCGCTGCACCTCATCGGCTCTTCGATCGGCAGCTGGCGCATGGCCTGTCTCGCGCAACGCGATCCGGTCGCCGCGCTCGCTCGCGGACACGAGGCGTACATCTACCGCCAGCGCTACACGCCGAAGCCCGACGCGCGTGAAGTGAGCGACGTGCTCACGCGCGCGCTCGACTATCTGCTCGGCGACCACGGCGTACACGAGATCCTGTCGCACCCGATGTTTCGCGTGCATGTGATCACCGCCGAATCGCGCGGGATTGCAGCGAGTGACCGCAGGCCTGTGCTGGCGACCGCGATGGTACTCGCCGCCGCCGCCAATATGGTGACGCGACGATCGCTCGCGTGGCAGATGCGACGGACGCTGTTTCACTCGGCGGGCGACCACTCGCCGTTCTTGCATTTACGCGATCTGCCAACCGTGCACCGCACGCTCACACCAGACAATCTGCGCGCGGCACTCCTCGCATCGGGATCGATTCCGCTGCTCATGGAAGGCGTGCGCATTCCCGGAGCGCCAGGCGTGCACTGGGACGGTGGCGTGACCGACTACCATCTCGATCTCGACTACGGCGCGGGGCCGGGGCTCGTGCTCTATCCGCACTTTTACGATCACGTGGTGCCGGGTTGGTTCGATAAGTCGCTGCCGTGGCGTCGCGCCGGCGCTGCGAATTTTGCGCGTACACTCCTGATCGCGCCGTCACCGGCGTTCCTCGCGGCACTACCTGGCGGCCGTATTCCCGATCGACGCGACTTCTTCGACTTCACGGAAGCCGAGCGCATGCGCCGCTGGCAAACGATCCTCGATGCCAGCACCGCGCTCGGCGATGAGCTGCACGAGTTGATCGAGACCGGACGGCTCGTCGATGCGGTCGTGCCGTGGGTCTAGGTATGTCCGCACTCGACCGCTATCTCGCCTTTCGTCGCACGCTCGGTCCGCGCCCTCCGCTGGCGCACCGCACGGTCCGAGCGCGCGGACTCGATTTCGCAGTGTACGTCACGCCCGTGGTCGATGGCACGCTGCCGCTGCTATGTATCAATGGCGGCTTACTGTTCGATCACACGCTGCTCTGGCCCGCCCTCGCTGCACTCGCGACGCGGCGGCAGCTGATCTTCTTCGATCAGCGCGGTCGTGGCCGCAGCGCGTTGCCGCCGGGCATCCAGGCGTCGCGCATCGAGTTCGACGCCGGTGATGTGCCCGCACTCCGCGCAGCACTCGGCATCGCGCGGTGGGATGTGCTTGGCCACTCGTGGGGCGGCGGTATGGCGATGCTCGCCACGGCACAGGACCATGCGGCCACGCGCCGCCTCGTACTGGTGAACACGGTCGGCGTGACGAGCGCGTGGCTCGCCCCGCTGCACGACGCCGGCGTGGCGCGGCTTGCCGGGAGCGCGCAGGAACGTCTCGCAATGTTCGACACGACGGCACTCCGCGCCCCCGATCTCGACGCGCACGCACGCTATACGCAGGCCTTCTTCCCCGCCTGGTTCGCCGACCAGCAGTTCGCCGCGAGTGTTACGCCACCCAAAGGCACCAGCGCCGTCGGTGCGGTGGTCGCGGCGCGGCTTCGGCGTGAGGGCTACGACTGGACCGAGACGCTGCGTGACCTGCCGACGCCAACGCTCGTCGTGCATGGTGCGGCGGACGTCCTGCCGCTCGCGGAAGCGGCACGTACGTCGGCGCACCTTGGCCACGCGCGTCTGCTCCCGATCGCGGAGGCGGGCCACAATCCCTTCTGGGAAGCCCCCGACGCGTTCTTCGCCGCGGTGCACGCCTTCCTCGCGGAGGGATCACCAGACTCCTAACGCGACTCGATGAAGACCGCAGAAACGCTGCTCGCTTGCTGTGTGGTCGGTTTGGCCTGCTTCATTGGCGGGCAGAGTGTCGGCGTGCGTACCTCATCCACCCGGAGCGAGGCCGAGGGCGCTATCGACGAGCGCGCCGTCCGAGGCCCACGTGGCATCCGGATCGCGGTCGACAGCGGAACGCTCGTGCCGCGCGCGTCGCTGCACGGTGAGGAGTTGCTGGTGGCGTCCTCGTTGCTGGTACGCCCCGATCGTCCGTCGATCTCGGCCGACGAGATGCGTCGGCGCCTCGCGCCCGGCATCAGCGGCACCTACATGAACGCGCTGCTCCGCTCACGCGATTCGGCACTGACCCGCTGGCCCGATCGAACGACACGTCCGCTACGCGTGTTCGTTCGCGACGGTGACGCGATCGAGGGATGGACGCCCGACTACCTGCCCGTGGTGCGTGATGCGTTCGAAACCTGGGTGCAAGCGGGCATTCCTGTACGCTTCACATTCGTGATCGATTCGGCGAGTGCCGATGTGCATGTGCACTTTACGAGCGCATTCGCGAACGGTATCAGCGGCAAGACGATCTGGAGCCGCGACGCCGCGTACTGGCTCGTCTCGAGCGACATTCAGCTCGCCGTGTCACATCCGGGCGGCGGATTCGTCACGCCACCACAGATGCGCGCCATCGCGTTGCACGAAGTCGGACATCTACTCGGCCTCGACCACGCCGAGTCACCCGACGACATCATGTCGGCACGCGTGCGCGTCCGTGAACTGAGCGAGACCGACCGCGCGACGGTGCGTTTGCTGTATATGGTTCCCGCCGGCAGCCTGAAGTAGCTCGTCGCCCAGCGGCGGCGTCCTGAGCGCTGCTACCAGCGGAGCGTGACGGTCCGGGTCCCGCTGGCGCGTGAGAGCACGGTGAGCCGCGCTTCCCGCACTCCGGAACTGGAACCGGAACCGAAACCGGCGCCGGCAATCGCGCGACGCATCGCCTGCACATCCCGCACGGCAGCCCCGTTGAACGCGCGAATGATGTCGCCACCGCGAAGGCCAGCCTCGGCGAACGGTGACCCCTGCGCGACCTGCAGCACGAGAACGCCCGGCTCGAGCTCCAGCACCTGTGCGAAGTCGTCATCGACGGTGGAGAATTGCGCGCCAAGCAGTATCGCGACCGCATTCGTGGACGCCGTCCCCATGAACGGGGCCGTCGATGCCGTGGATGGCGCCGACGACAGCGCATCGGGCCGACGCATCAGCACGATCTGTCGCTCCACCTGGCGCGCCACCACGACCACTGGAATCTCGCGCGCCTTGCTCCCGCGCTTCACGCGGATGCGCACCGTCTCTCCCGGCACCAGCATGCGCTGATAGTTCACGGCGCGCTGCTTGAGATCGAGACCGTCATACGCCAGCACGGTGTCGCCGGCCAGCACACCGGCACGGGATGCCGGCGAACCCGCATCGACTGTTTCGACGACGGGATAGCCGCAGTGACTCACCAGCACGCCCTCCGGCGTGACGGTACGGACCTGCGCACCGAGCAAGCCGACGCCCATGTAGCCAGTCTCACTCGCGTCTCGCCCGGACTGCGCTTCTGCGGCGGCGATGAACGCCGTGATCTGCGGTTGCAGCGACCGGATGTTCGCCTGAATCTGCGGCGTGCTGAATCGGAGCGTGCCAACGCTGTCGCCGCGCAGCACGGTGATCACCGCACCGTCGGGACCTTCGCGCTGTTGCACACGCACGATGATGGTGCGCATGAGCGAATCGACGCCACGCTGCACCTGCGTGATTCGCTGCACGTCGACGCCCTGTAGCTGCTGTTGCTGCTCCAGCGTAAATGCGGCGCTTTCGAGTTCACGCCGGAGGCGCAGCAACGCCATGCCTTCGGGGGCATTCACGAGCGCCGACGGCGTCGCCGCCAGCTCGGCGCAGGCGTTCGCAGCGGAGGTGGCGCTGGTCGCCGCGCGCCCGCGCGTGGGCGTGCGCACCGTTGCCTGTGCATCGAGTGGACCGGCACTCAGTGTCCCGGCGGTGAGCAAGAGTCCAACCATGGAAATCGACGGGAAGCGCATATCAGTATCGCTCGAGGGTCTTGCCCACGGGCAGCGACGTGCCGAGTTGCTGCAGCGTGGCCTCACGCGCAGAGAACGCCGCGAGATAGTACTGGTTGAGCACCGGATCCTGCGGTGCATCGGTGAGAGCCGCACGCGAGGCGGCCATCATCTGATCGAGCGCCGCGAGACGGGCGCGATACACGTCGGAGTCGTGCGGTATGCTGTCGTTCGCGGCCAGCCACAGTGATGCGCGTTCGTAGTCTCGCTGCGCGCGACTCAACGTGCTGGTGGCTTGACCCACCGAGACGAATTCACCGGACTCGCCGGAGGTGACGGGCCGCCGCGACACATCGCCGGTCCCCAACGACTCAGCCATCACGCCGGCCACTCGCGCCGCACGATCGGCGGACAACAGCGACGCGCCGGAACTGGCGCGACCCAGCACGGCCCCACCGGCTATCAGCGCCACGGCAGCCGCCGCGCGCAACGACGAGCGCGACCACCACGGGGAGGACAACAGCGGGGAACGTCCAGGCGCGAACGCGATCGGCTCCATCGTCGGCGCAGCGTTCTGACGCAGTCCGCTGGCAATCGACTCCCACGAAGACAGGCGAGGTCCCGTACTGGCGGCATCGCGCGCGACCAGCGCGCCGGCCCGCTGCACAAGCCGGGCGTACGCCTCGACCTCACCACGACAGTGGGCGCAGGCGGCAAGGTGCGCCTGCTCCACGGCGGTGAAGGTCTCGTGATCGAACGCGGCGAGCCGCTCAGAGTCCAGGTGCTGCATAGCTGCGATCCATGCCGGTTGATGAGGTATCGACGAGCGGAGCGAGCAACCGGCGGAGCTTCGCACGCGCCTTGAAGAGCTGCGACTTCGATCCGCCGGGGGTAATCCCCAGCTCCGTCGCGATTTCTTCGTGGGTATAGCCTTCCACATCGTGGAGCAGGAACACGGTCCGTGCCCCGGGCGGCAGCTGACGCGCCGCCTCGTCGATCGTTTGCGCCAGCATGTTGCGCTCGGCGTCCTGCTCGATGTACGCCGAATCTTCTTCGATCACCGTTTCGGTCGCGGCGAGCCGTTTGGTTCGCCGCAGGGCGTTCAACGTGCGATTGATGGCCACGCGATGCACCCAGGTGCTGAACGTCGCGTCCCCCCGCCACGACGGGAGCGCGCGAAAGATCTGGATCCAGACCTCCTGCGCGATGTCCTCGGCAAGGTCGGGATCCGCGGCGAGTCGACGGACGACAGCATCCACGTGCGCGGCATGCTGATTCCACAGCAGGCGCATGGCTCGTTCGTCACCCTCGATTGCCCGGCGGACGATAGCAGTATCGGTTTCCATGGGTTCCGTCGAATCTGTCACCAGATGTCGCCAATGGGTTGCCACGACCGCAGATGCCGCGATATCACCAAATGGGGGTTGCCTTCCGCGAACCAGATCGTGAAAAGAGGGTACGGTGCTTGACGGGCGCGGCGGTGCGTCTTAAATGCTCATAGTGGGGTTTCTTCGCCCACCTCTGGTTTCTCTCCCTACGGCCGGCCACCTCTGGTGATACTGCTCGCCGCACTTGTGATCGCTGCTGCCGACATGACGGCCACCAGCGGGCTCCCTGAACGGGAGCCGGCGGCCGTCGGTATGTCCTCGACGCGGCTGTCCACGATTGATCGCGTGGTCCAGCGTGGGGTCGATGCCGGCGGGTATCCCGGCGCTGCGGTGGTCGTAGGACGGAAGGGCTATTCGGTCTGGTCCCGCGGCTTCGGCTCGCTCGATTGGACGGGACGGACCCGGGTCACGTCGCAGGAGAGCATCTACGATCTGGCCTCGCTCACCAAAGTGGTGGCGACCACCACGGCCATCATGGTGCTGTACGACGCGGGAAAGGTCGATATCGACGCCCCCGTGTCGCGGTACCTCCCCGACTTTTCCGGCGGGCTGCGCGACCAGGTGACGGTTCGTCACCTGCTCACACACCGTGCCGGTCTCCCAGCCGGGCGTGAGCTCTGGCGTATCGCGAAGACCCCGGCCGAAGCGCGTGCGGCCGTGCTGGCCTCGCCGATCCAGTGCACCCCGGGCAATTGCTACGAATACTCCGACCTCGGCGCCGACCTGCTCGGCTTCGTGGCCGAAGCCGCCAGCGGCCAGACGCTCGACGCCTTTCTCGCGCGCACCGTGTTCGCGAAGCTGGGCATGACGGACACGCACTTCCGTCCCGACCCGATGTCGTCGGTGCGAACGGCCCCCACGGAGATTGCTCCGCCGCGTGGCTATCCGTTGCGCGGCGAAGTGCATGACGAGAACGCCTACGCCCTCGGTGGCGTGGCCGGTCATGCGGGACTGTTCAGCACCGCCGAAGACTTGTCGGTGTTCGCCCAGATGCTGCTCGACGGCGGTATGTACAACGGCGTGCGGGTGGTCTCCGATTCCGCCGTCGCGCTGTTTACCAAGCGAGCGGCCGGCCATCGTGCCTTGGGCTGGGATACCTGCGACGGTGGGGCGGGCTGCGGTCAGTACATGTCGGAGCGCGCCTTCGGCCACACTGGTTTTACCGGTACGTCGCTCTGGATCGATCCCGACCGGAAGATGTTCGTCATTTTGCTCACCAACCGCGTACACGCCGCCCGCGCCCGCCGGCCGAGCAAAGTTATCGCGGATGTACGAAACGACCTCGCCGACGCGGCGGTTCTGGCCGTGATGGACGACCCCACTGGGGTCATGGCGATGCCGGTGAGCTTCCGTGCCGATCGTGCACAAGACTGGAACCGTCCGCTCCGCCCGAGCCGAGCCAGCAGTGCCGCCTCGCGCCGACGGGCCGCAGTAGCGAAGCGGGCGGCCGCCAAGCGGGCCACGGCCAAGCGGGCCACGGTAAAGAAGTCGACGGCGAAGGCGTCCACGAGCAAGTCGTCCGCCTCCAGGTCCTCTGCCAGCGCCACCAAGAAGAAGGCGCCGGCGAAGAAGGCCGTGGTCAAGAAGACCACCACGAAGAAGCGCTAACACCGCGTTGGCGGAACAGGGACTGGACTGATCGGTTATTGTTCTTGCATGGATCAGATCCAAGACCCGACGCCTGACGCGGAGCCGGCCAGCACGGCAATCTCCGACGAGGCCCCCCAGGACTCAACCGGTGGTACGATTTCCGTCGATCAGGCGCGCTTGGTACTGCGTCGCGTCAAGGATCCGGATCTCAACATCAACATCGTCGATCTCGGGTTGATCTACGAAGTGCACGTGAACGGATCGAACGTGCAGGTCGACATCAGCCTCACGTCGCCGGGATGTCCCTCGGGCCCGGAAATCATGGGCGAGGCGGAACAGCAGCTGCGCCTGATCCCCGGCATCGGTGACGTCACGATGAACCTGGTGTGGTCGCCACCCTGGACACCGGAGCGCATCGAGCCCCGGGTCCGCGCCTACATGGGCTTCTAGCCCAGTCGGACGGTCAGGACAGCTCGACCACCGTCAGCGCCGCGCGTTCCGCTCGCTCGGCGCGCACCATGCGGATCAGCTTCACGGCCACGGGTGCCAGCAACAGCGCGCCCGTCCAGAGA
>JBBQAK010000122.1:0-9523 GCA_038316215.1 Gemmatimonadales bacterium
CGCCATTGCGGAGAGCGATCCCGAAGTGATCTGGGTGGGCACCGGCTCGGCGTCGATCCGTGGCAACTCGTCGGTGGGGCGCGGCATCTGGCGCTCGACCGACGGCGGTCGCACGTGGCAGAGCAAGGGCCTGCGCGAATCAGGCGCCATTGGCGAAGTCGTCGTACATCCGGCCAACCCCGATGTCGCGTGGGTCGCCGCGGTGGGGCATCCGTTCGGACCCAATTCGGAGCGAGGCGTGTTCCGCACGACCGATGGCGGGTCGACATGGCGCCACATCCTGCGGCTCGATGACTCCACCGGCGTGGTGTCGCTGGCGATGAATCCCGCCAACCCGCGCGAGCTCTACGCCGGCGCGTGGCGCGCGGAGCGCAAGCCGTGGACGATGCGTTCCGGCGGGCCGGCCGGTGGCGTGTACAAGAGCATCGATGGCGGTGACACGTGGACGAAGGTGGGTGGCGGCTTGCCGACGGGGATCGTGGGCAAGGTCGGGCTGGCGATCTCCGCAGCGGCGCCGGACCGCGTGTTCGCACTCATCGAGCACGAAACCCAGGGCGGGCTGTGGCGGAGCGACGACCGCGGGGCCACGTGGAGCCGCGTGTCGGACGACGCTCGCGTGCGGGCGCGACCGTTCTACTACGGCCATGTCGTGGCTGACCCCACCGACGCCAATACCGTGTGGGTACTCAACGCGCCGCTGCTGCGAAGCACTGACGGCGGACGCACGTTCGAGCAGGTGCCCGTGCCGCACGGCGACACACACGACCTGTGGATCAACCCGCGCGACGCACGCGTGTTTGCGCTCGCCGACGACGGCGGGACCGTCGTCACGCTCAACGGCGGGCGCACGTTCAGCTCGATGTACAACCAGCCGACGGCCGAACTGTACGACGTGATCGTCGATAACCAGCACCCGTATCGCGTGTACGGCTCGCAGCAGGACAACTCCACGATCAGCGTGCTCTCGCGTCGGCTCGGCAACAGCCTGCGCGCGCAGCAGGAGTGGGGCTACGCCGCGGGCTGCGAGACGGGACCGGTCGCACTGCATCCCGACTACCCCGATCGCATCTTCGGCGGCTGCTATGGCGGCGCGATCAACCGGTACGACCTATCGCGCGACTCGCGGGTCAGCATCGGCGTGGGGCTCGAGAGCCAACAGGCGGCACCGCGCGCGCTGCGCGACCGATGGCAATGGGTGGCGCCGATCGTGGTGAGTCCGCATGACCCTCGCACGGTGTATCACGCCAGTCAGTTCCTGTATCGCAGCCGCGACGGGGGCGACAACTGGACACGCATCTCGCCCGACCTCTCGCACAACGACACCACGCGTCAACGATGGCCCGGCGGCCCGATCACGCCGGACCACACCGGCGTCGAGATGTTCGGCACCATCTTCGCGGTCGTGCCGTCGCCGCACGACCCGGCAACGATTTGGGTCGGCACCGATGACGGCCGCGTGCACGTCACGCGCGATGACGGGGCTACGTGGAGTGACATCACGCCGCCCGGCATGCCGCGCGAGGCCACCGTCAACCGCCTCGACGTCTCGGCCCATGCACCGGGACGGGTGTTCGTGGCGGCGCAGCGCTATCGCCTCGACGACTTCACGCCGTACATCTGGCGCACGGACGACTTCGGCCGCACGTGGACCCGCCTCGGTACCGGGGCGAGTGGTCTGCCGGGCGACCATCCCGTGCGCGTCGTGCGCGAAGACCCCGAGCGACGCGGGCTGCTGTATGCCGGCACCGAATTCGGACTCTTCGTTTCGCTCGACGACGGCGTACGATGGCAGCCGCTGCAGGGCAACCTGCCTCGCTCGCCGATCACCGACCTGCGCATCCATCGGGGTGACCTCGTGCTCTCAACGCAGGGGCGTTCGTTCTGGGTGCTTGATGACCTGACCCCGCTACGCGAGCTGGCGGCCGATGCGACACCGCGTGCCATGCGCCTGTTCACGCCGCGGCCGACGGAACGCGGCACGATCAGCGTACCGCTACAGGAGGTGGATCTCGAGCTGCCGGATGACCGTCCGTTTGGCGCGCACCTGCACTACGTCCTCACACGCGCGCAGCCCGACCTCGTGCTCGAGGTGCGGGATGCCGGCGGCGCGGTAGTGCGGTCGTGGCGGGCCGATACCAGCCTCCCCGCGAGCCAGCGCCTCGACGCCACCCCGGGGGCGCACCGCGTCGTGTGGGACCTCCGAGGCCCAGGCCCCAGCTCGGCGCGCGATCCCGTAGGTGCCAGTGGGCGCGGCGTGAAGATGCCGCCAGGCCGCTACAGCGTGCGTCTTGCGGCAGGTACCGGTACCGGTATCGGTACCGACGCCACTGAGCGCCCGCTACTGATTGTGCCGCATCCCACCGCCGGTCACACGCCCGCCGACTACGACGCGCAGTACGCACTGTCCGTTGCCGTGCGCGATACGATCTCGACGATCACGCGCACGCTCGAGTCGATGCGTGCGGTGCGCACGGCGGCACAGCAGCTCACGGCCCGTGCGGTGAATGCCGCCGCTGTACGGGCGCTGGCCGACAGCGTCGTCGCTGGCGCCGACGATCTCGAACGCGCAACCGGTCCCGCATCGCCCAATGGCCCGGAGATCGCGGCCGGCCTGCTGGTGCAGTACCAGTCGCTGTACGGTACACTCGTTGGCGATGGTGGCTACGGCAGTGGATCCGCCGAAGGAAGGCCGAGCGCGGCGCGCGTGGCGCGCGCGGGCGAGTTGGCGGAGGCGTGGACGGCACGGCGTGGGCGCGCGTCGACCGTACTGGGGGCGATGCTCGACCGGTTGAACGCCGCTGCGATCGCCGCAGGAGTGCCGGCAATCTCGAGACCGCCGCGCTGACGACATCCCGGAGATGCCGCCAGCGCACGACGCATCACCGGATGTTTGCGTGAGGGCTAACGAAAGATGGGCAGGGGCGGAGCCGCTTTCGGCTCCGCCCTTTGCCAATTCCGACCCAACAGCGCTGCGATCGTGGCGGCCACCTGCGCCTGCTGCACCGGCGTCTGGGCGCGTACTCCACGAGCTGGTGTGTCGGGGCCGATCACTGCGGTCCAGATGAATTCGGCGCCGGCCACATCCTGACCGTGATCGGTCCAATCGCGTCCCCATCCGCGCCCATGGTCAGTGCTGACGATCAGCGTGGTCTTGTCACGCGTGCGCGGATCACCCTGCACGCGCGCCCACAGTTGCGCGAGATACCCGTCCACATTGCGCGCCGAGCGCAGGTACATGTCGTACCGCCCGCTGTGCGCCCACTCATCGGTCTCACCGTAGCCCACGAACAACACGCGCGGATCATGGGCACCGAGGTACTCCAGCAGCGACTGCTGCATCAGCGCGTCGAAGGCTACGTCGGGCCAGAGGCGGATTGTGGTGGCATACAGATCACGCAGCAACGCCGCTCGCGGTGTCTCCGATGGCGCCACGCCGCGGGTCCAGCCGTCGTACACCGGCACGCCGCTGCGATCGGTGTTGATGATGCGACTGAACGCGTTCCACGTCGCGAACGCGGCGACCCGACCGCGAAACGCCGCATCGCGATGGAGCCACTCGAACACGGTGGTGTTCTCATTGGGCGGATGATTGTTGCTGTCGATGCGCGCGTCGGCAAACCCGGTGAACGTTTCGCTGTACCCCGGATACGAGAATTTCATCGTGTTGGTAATGCGCGCCTGACTCCCGCTCGCGCTATCCCCGAAGAGCTGTCCCTGTGTGGCGACAGTCCCCCACAGAAACGGGAAGAGTGCCTCACGTCGCGATTGCGGCGTGTCGCGCCAGAAGTCGCGTCGCAGTGACGCGGTGTCGGATACACCGCCGGGCTTGCCCATCAGCGAGGCTTCCGCACCGTTGAACACTTCCTGCCAGCGCACACCGTCGGAGATCACGAGCATGACGTATTGCGTTTTGAGCGCGGCCGGTGGCGTCTGGGTGGACTGTGCCGGCAACACCGCCGCGCCAAGCAACGGCGCCATCGCCCACATCATGCGGAAGACGCGCGTCATCGGCGCGGTCGCCGCATGGTCGCCGCCTTCTCCACCAAACGTCGCAATTCCTTGATCGGCTCCGGACTGTCATCGACCTGCAGACGCAGCACGACATCGTTGTGCAGCCAGACGCCGCCGTCCTTCTTCACGATCAACATCGCGGCCGACTGCATGCCGCGTTTGTCGCCGCCTGCCATCTGTCCGGCTTCCAGCGCCGCCAACAGACGCATGGACAGATGGCCCGCGGTGTTCTCGAACGCGTTCACCATCGCATTCACCACCTCGGCACTTGCCAGGATATTTCCCTGCGCGGTGCAGAACTTCCCTTGCTTGTCGCCGGCCCACTCGGTGGCCTTGGGCCCGGTGTAGGCGGCCACGTGGCCCTGCGCGTCGATCACGGCGAACTGACGTCCCTCCTTGGTCCAGTCCGCGGGTCGCGGATCAGGATCGGACTGCCACACGCGCTTCACCACGTCGGCCGGCTGCACGCCCTGACGCAGCAACGCGATCGCCTGCGGACCGTAGCTCACGTCCACGATGGCCTGGGTGGCGGCGGCACCCACGCCGGCTTCCGCCCAGAGCACACCATTGCCCACGGAAAACACGCGTGACTGCACCGCGCCGCCGACTTCACCGGTCTCCGGGTCGTAGCCGAGTATCGAGAACGTCGCGACCGGGGGCCAAGGGAGCGGTGGTGTGGTGGTGAATCCCGACGATTGCGCCTGGGCCGGCACGGCGCCAACGAGCAAGCCGAGCGTGAGCGTGAGTGTGAGCGCGAGTTGTCGGGCGGCGAACGGCAGAGAGCGCATGGTGGCGATTGGGAAAGGGAACGGAGCGACCGGCACCTGCAGGCTGTCCCCAATCTGCACCGTGTGAGCGCTCACGCCATGTGCTGCGTAGTGTCCATGCAGCAGGTCGTTCACATATTCGAGGAGACAGCACATGGCCGGCAGGAGTCATCGATGGCGCGCGGCGTTCGCTCACCGCATGGCAGCAGGCGCGATGCTCACAACGGCGATGCTCGCTGTTGCCGAGCCGGCGTCGGGGCAGAGTGCGGCGGGAGCCAGCGCCGCGGCACAGCAGATCGACGAGGCGTATACCGCGAAGATCAAGGAGTTCCTGCAGGATCCTCGCATCACGACAGAGTTGGTCGATCACCTGCCGTCGTCGAGCACGGTACCGACGCCGCTGAAATTCCACGGGCGTATTGTCGGTACGCCTGGCGAGTTGACATACGCGAAGGACATTCATCGCTACTTCGATGCGCTCGCCAAGGCCTCGCCGCGTGCAAAGTCCTGGACGATCGGCAAGACGGAAGAAGGGCGTGACATGGTCGTGCTGGCGATCGCCGACTCGGCGACCATTGCGAATCTCGACCGGTTCAAGGGCGATATCGCGGCGTTGAGCGATCCGCGCAAAACGAGCGAGGCGGAGGCGAAGCGGCTGATCGGTACGACCAAGCCGATGTACTGGCTCACCAGCGGTATCCACTCGCCGGAGACGGGCGGACCGGAAATGCTGCAGGAGCTGGCGTACCGACTCATCGTGGAAGAGACGCCGTTTATCCAGCAGATTCGCAACAACATCATCACCTTTATCACGCCCGTCATCGAAGTGGACGGCCGTGAGAAGCAGGTCGATACGTACTACTACAACAAGAAGCTGCCGGCCGGCGCCGCGCGCCTGCCCCTCATGTACTGGGGCAAGTATGTCGCGCACGACAACAACCGCGACGGGATGGGCCAGTTCCTGTCGCTCACGAAGAACGTGAACGACTTTTTCCTGCAGTGGAAGCCGCAGGTGATGCACGATCTACACGAGTCGGTCACGTACCTGTACTCGAGTACCGGCACCGGCCCGTACAACGATGCCATCGATCCCATCACGGTGACCGAGTGGTGGATGATGGCGCAGGTGGACGTGCAGGAAATGACGAAGCGTGGCGTGCCCGGTGTGTGGACGTACGGCTTCTACGACGGATGGACGCCGAACTACATGTTCTTTGCGGCGCACACGAAGAACGCGATCGGTCGCTTCTACGAAGTGCAAAGCTACGGGCCGGACAACTACGAAGTGCGTCCGCCGGCGACCACGACGAGCCGTGAGTGGTTCCGCCCGAATCCGCCGCTGCCGTACATCAAATGGGGCCCGCGCAACAACACGAACATCCAGCAGTCCGCGGTGCTCTTCTCACTCAAGCACTTCGCTGACAACAAATCGCTCTATCTCGAGAACTACTGGATCAAGAACAAGCGGGCGGTGGAGAAGGGCAAGACGGGCGCCGGGCCGTTCGCGTGGGTGATCCCCGCCACGCAGCGCCGGAAGGCGGACGCCGCCGACGCCGTGAACGAGCTGCGCAAGCAGGGGCTCGAAGTGCATACGGCGAACAGCGCGTTCACGGTGGGTTCGCTTGCCGTGAAGCCGGGCGACTACATCGTGCGCGGCGACCAGCCGTATCGCACGCTCGCCGACATGTACTTCTCGATTCAGAACTACTCGCCGTCCAATCCGAGCCCGTACGACGACACAGGTTGGACGTTCCAGTACATGCGCAACGTCGCGGTGTTGCCGGTGGGTGAGAAGAGCATTCTCGATCAGGCGATGACGGCAGTGACGGCCACGGTGCGCGCGGCCGGCGGCATCGAGGGCACGGGTCCGGTGTTGATCGTCGATCATACCACTGACAACAACTTGATGAAGTTCCGCACCACGCACGCGGCGGTACGCATGCAGGCCGCGGAAGCCGACTTCGCAGCGGCCGGTCGCGCGTTCCGTGCGGGCGCGTTCATCGTGCCGGCGGCGGATCGCGCCAAGCTCGAGCCGACGCTCAAGGATCTCGGTCTGAGCGGCTACGCGGTGGCGGCGGTACCGGCTGTCAAAACGCACGAGCTGGACTTGCCGCGCATCGGCTACATCCATGCCTGGCAGCGTACGCAGGATGAAGGCTGGGTACGGGCGGCGCTCGATACCTACGGTGTGCCGTACACGTACTTCGCCGACATCACGCTCAGGGAAGGCAAGCTCCGCGCGAAGTACGACGTGATCATTTATCCGAGCGTCGGTGGGAGTGCCCAGTCGCACGTGGCGGGCATCATCAAGTCGGGCGACACGCCGTTGCCGTACAAGAAGTCGGCGGCCACGCCGAACTTAGGCGCCAATGACAGCGCCGACGACATCCGCGGCGGCATGGGCATCGAGGGGCTCGCCGAGCTGTACAAGTTTGTGCAGGCCGGTGGTACGCTGATTGTGGAAGGGTCGACGACCACGATCTTCCCAGCGTACAACCTGACGAGCGGCATCACCGTGGAGTCGCCGGCCGGACTCTTCGCCCGCGGGACGATTCTCCGCGGTGTGGTGACCGATCGCACGAGCCCATTGGCGTACGGCTTCGACGCGCAGATGCCGGTGTACTTCAATCAGGACCCCGTGCTGTCCGTCGCTGGGTCGGCCGGACTGTTCGCCGGCGGTGGCGGTGGACGTGGGTCGGCCCTCAGCCAGAACATCACCCCCAACGCCGTGCCGCTGCGCATTTCGCCCTGGACGTTCGGTGCCAGTGACTCGACCGGCATACCCATGCCGGCGGCGGGCCGTGCCGCTCCTGCTGGGGCCGCTGGAGCGGCTGGTGCAGGTCAGGGTAGTCGCGGAGGGGCCGGAGCGACTACAGCCGGCTCCGTGTTCGGTGGGGCTACGGGTATCGACGGCTCGCGACCGCGCGTGATCATGCAGTTCCCGGCAAATGCCGCCGACATGCTGCTGTCCGGTACGCTCGCGAACGGCGAAGGCCTCGCCAATCGTGCCCAATTGATCGACGCGCCTGTCGGCAAGGGACACGTCGTGATGTTCGCGATCCGGCCGTTCTGGCGATGGCAGACCCAAGGCACATACTTCCTTGGGTTCAACGCGATTCTGAACTGGAATGATCTCGACGCGGGCCGGTAGTGGTGTGAGCGGTGGGATGTGAACGGCCAACGGCGGAGGAGGCAGGGAACGGCGACCTGCTTCCTCCGCCCCGTTGGCTCCCCCTCGCTCCTCAGGCCGTTGGCCGTTGGTGCCCCCGCGCACACGCCCGAAGCCCAAGCGGCACGCGACGTGCCTTCTCCTCGAGTGCAGTCCTCAACTCAAGGAGAAACACCATGAAAGTGACACACGTGCTCTGCAGCCTTTTGGTCGTCGCCACCCCGTTGGCCGTACAGGCGCAGGCGAACTCGATGACGCCCGCGCCGGCCGTTGGTTTCGGCATCCTCGGTGGCGCCACCTTCCCCGTTGGTGACTACAACGACGTGGCGCCCGCTGGATTTCACGTCGGGGCCTTCGCCGACTTCGGCCGCCGTGTCGGTCCGTTCGGTATTCGGGCCGACCTCCTGTATCACGGCTTCGGCGACCGCAATCTCGTCACCACCGGTAACAGCACCACGCAGGTGACCATCTCCAACAAGTACAGCATGGTGACCGGCACGCTCAACGCGGTGCTCGGCATTCCGCTCGACAATTCCCCCGTCCGTCCGTACCTCACCGGCGGCGTGGGCGGCTACTACGTGCGCAACAGTCCCAAGTGCGCCGGCAACGGCTGCGGTTCGCTGCTGAGCACCAATGAAACAAGCACGACCAAGTTCGGCCTCAACGGCGGCGCTGGTATCGAGTTCGGCATGGGCGGTATGGCGGCCTTCGTCGAGTCGCGCTTCCACCACGTGTTCGATGGCACGCCGAAGTTCAATTGTCTCGGCGCCGTCGGCTGCAACCGCGCATCGCTCCAGATCGTGCCGGTGAGCGTGGGGATTCGCTTCGGGTTCTAGGCAGTAACGACGGGCTACGCACAACGGCCAACTGCGCATCACGCAGTTGGCCGTTGCCACGCTACAAGCTGTCCGTTTTCACCTTGACCGACTCCGGCGTCACGACCGCGGTCGGCTCGGCGGCCTTGGGCGTGGCGGCTTTGGGTGTGGCGGCGGTGTCAGCGCGCCGCTTGCTGCTCGCCTTCTTCGTCGGCGCGGCCGGGGTTGGCTCGCTCGGCAGCACCACTTCCGGTGCCTTGTCCGGTGCACGTTCGATGTACCCATTCACCATGTCGCGCGCCGCGCCAGCGTAGATGCCGATCTTGTCGGCGGCCTGACGCGCGAGACCGGTTTCCTGCTTGGAGCCATACCACCACGTGCCCCACGTCGCGATGCCGAAGAGCACGATATACGGCACCACCGACTGACGACGTCGCACGGCCACCGGATCGTTGCGGCGCTTCGGTGCCTTCTTTGCCTTCTTGGCTTTGGCCGTCGCTTCACTCGACGAGGGCGTGCGCACGCCGGTGATGTCACTCGGTGTCCGCGACGCCACGCTCAGCATCCGATTGCCCAGCGCGTGCCGGTAAATCTCGGCCGTTTGCGAAGGCGTCATTTCCATCACGGCGTTCCCCAGCGTCACGCCAAAGTCCGACACGCTCTCGTAGCGATCGACGGGATCGGGGGCCAGCGCCTTGTCGAAGACGTCCTGCAGCGAGTTCGGCCACTCGAGATCGCTGCGCACCTCATCGAGGCGACGC
>JBBQAK010000449.1:0-3025 GCA_038316215.1 Gemmatimonadales bacterium
TGGTGGTCGAACAGCGTGCCGCCGAGGTGTGGCGCGTACTTGGCGCAGTAAAAACCGAGTTCGGAAAGTTCGGCGTCGTACTCGACAAGGTGCAGCGGCAGCTCACCACGGCCAGCCGCACCATTGAGGAAACGGGCCAACGCAGTCGGGCCATGGAGAAGAAGCTGCGCTCGGCGGAACGACTCCCCGACGCGGAAGCGGCGCTGGTGCTGGAGCTCCCGTCCGCGATTATCGACGCTTCTCCCCCACAATGAGCTCGTGGGCTGCGCCTTTCTTTCCATGGGCGCGGCTCTTCTCGGTCGTGACCGTGAGACCGTTGCGTCGCAGCGCTTTCGCGAACGCCGGATCAGCGTCAGCCGACCAATAGATCACGCGCCCGCCGGGCCGCAGGGCGGCGATCGCTGCCTGTATCCCTGCATCGGCATAGAGTGTGGCGTTACCCGACGTGGTTAGCGACTCAGCGCCGTTGTCGACGTCCAGCATGATGGCGTCGAATACGCCCGCGCGCTCACGCAGCAGCGCCAAGACGTCACCCTGGTGGATGGCCACACGCGGGTCGTCCATCGCGGTGCCGGCGAGTGCATAGTCGGGATTCCGGTTCCACGCGATCACCTCAGGGACGATCTCAGCCACCATCACCAGCGCGTCGCGACCCAGCCGGTCGAGGGTCGCGCGCATGGTGAAACCGAAGCCAAGCCCGCCCACGAGTACGCGCACGTTCGGTTGTTCCGCCAGGCCGCGGCAGGCGAGTTCGGCCAGCTGCACCTCGGACTGCGACCGACGGGTGGACATGAGCTCGATGCCGTCGATCCGCAGCAGGTACGCGCCGTAGTGGCGATAGAGCGTGAGCACCGTACCATCGGGTGCGGCGGCTTCAGCGAGGCGTTCGTAAGGCTTCACAGAGGACTTGCTGGGGCAGGGTGAGCAATCGAGCTTGCGGAGCAGGCGTAAGGACAGCGAAGTGTGTCGAAGTGTATCACCGATTCCCCGTCAGGTCAGTCATGTCCCGTCCGATCGACAATTCCTACGTGGTACCGGGTACCGCGCTGCTGGCCGGCGAGTATCCAGGTATGCGCTTTGGTACGCCTCACAGCATCCGGGATGCCAAGCTGCATCTGTTTCTCGATGCGGGCATCACCGCGTTCGTGGATCTCACCCATCCCGACGATCCGCTCGATCTCTACATCGGGCGTCTTCGTGAGCTCGCGACCGAACGCGGCGTGGAGGTGATGCACGACTACTTGTCCATCGTCGACATGGACGTGTGCGAGGACACGTTCATGACCCGCGTGCTCGACACGATCGACGAGCGACTTGGCGAAGGACATCGTGTGTACGTCCACTGCTGGGGCGGTGTCGGGCGTACCGGCATGACCGTGGGGTGCTGGCTCGTGCGAAACGGACGCACCGGCGACGAAGCGCTCGATGACGTCAAGACGTTGTTCGCGACCATGTCGCCCGCGAAGGTGGCCTACTTTGGTCCCGACGGTTCGCCGCAAACCGACGCGCAGCGCGCGGTGGTGCGAGCGTGGACCGAACAACCGACGGAGTGATCGCATGATAAACCCAACGCCCGTCACGCTGCACACCCTCTCGCTGGTGGATCTGGAGTCGGTGGCGGCGCTCCACTGTGCGAGCTGGCGCAGTGCGTATCGCGGCATTCTCTCCAACGCGTATCTCGACGGCGATCTCCTGTCCAACCGGCATGAGGCGTGGCACCCCAAGCTGGCGATGATGACCGACCGGCAGTTCGGCTGGATCGCGAAGCACGACGATGAGCCGGTGGGCTTCGCCTTCGCCTCACTCGACGAAGACCCCACGTGGGGCACGATGGTGGACAACCTGCACGTGCTGCCGTCGCATCAGGGTGCCGGCATCGGTCGCGCGCTGCTCGTCGCCGTGGCGAAGATCGCACACACACGCGCCACGCATCCCGGACTGTTCCTGTGGTGTTACGAGCAGAACACACCAGCCCGCACGTTCTACGACTCTCTGGGCGCCGAAGCCGTCGAGCAGATCATGTTCGCGGCCCCGGATGGTAACGCCCTTCCAGAGTGGCGCTACGCGTGGCGCTCCCTCGATACGTTGTTGCCGGTATCGGAGCCGATCTAGCCCAGTCGCGACATAAATTCGACCACGCGAGGATCGGAGCGCACATCGCCAGCGCCGATCGGCTGCTCGAGCGTCATCCCGTCCATCGTGCGGCAGCGACTGAGCGCCACGTACGTCTGTCCGGGTGAAAACGCGCCGCGACCCAGATGCACGTGCACCCGGTCGAAGGTCAGGCCCTGACTCTTGTGAATCGTGACGGCCCATGCGAGCTGCAGCGGCATCTGCTTGTACCGACCGACGACTTTCTGACGGATTTCGTCGGCGTCGTCGTCGTACCAGTACTCGAGCTGCTGCCACTCTTGCGCGTCCACCGTGACGATGGCGCCGCTGTCGAGCTTCACGATGGTACCCGTGGCGCTGATGGCCTGCACTTCGCCCAGTGAGCCGTTCACCCAATTCTCCTCGGGATCGTTCTTCACGAACATCACGCGTGCGCCACGCTTGAGTACCAGCGGATCGGGCGCGGGATCCTGCTTGAACGTGCCGCTTCCCACTTGCGAGCCAAAGGTGCCGCTCCGTTCGGCCGAGAACGTCGCCGGCGCATCGTCGAGCGCGTCGAGCCGACGCTGGTTCACTCGCTCGGCGTCAAGGCGTCGCGCCGTGAGAATGATCGTCTCGTCGAGTTCGTCGTCGGTGGAATGATCGATGCGCGTGTGCAGCAGGCGATAGTCGTCGCCGGTGGGTGTGGCGGTGCGTACGCGATCGAGCAACGCAATCCACACCGGATCGCGTTGACGATACACCGTGCGGAATTCGATCGTGGAGAGTGGGGCGTACTTGAAGACCGCGGCGTCGAAGAAGTGCGGCGTATCGTACCACAGGTCACCGAAGGCACTCGACTGTTCCTTCGACACGATCGGCGGTAGCTGAAACGGATCGCCGAACATCACGAGGCGCACGCCGCCGAATGGCA
>JBBQAK010000410.1:0-3619 GCA_038316215.1 Gemmatimonadales bacterium
GCGTCGGGCGGCGGAGGGGCCTTTTCCGGCTCAGGTGGCTTGGGCTCGTCCTTCTTCACCTCGACGAAGTCGACCTTCTCTTCCTTCGGCTTTTCGTTGATGATGCCCGAGTTCTTCGTGACAATCACGAGGGCAACAACAATGGCCGTGTGGACGATGATCGAGGTGACGGACCCACCCAAGCGCTTCTGCTTCTTGGCTTGCGATTCAAGCAGGTTGTTAAACATCTCGCTTGTCCGGGGTGCGGGCGACGGATCGCAGTAGCCGAACATTGATGCCCGGAAACTGACTACCGCGATTCTACGCCCCAGAGATGATCGAGCAATGGAAAGAAGATTAGGATCGCATTAATCCGCCGTTAGCATTCCGCCAGACGCCGCGGCGTCGTGGAGACTATTGACAATCGACTCGTACTCCCCCGTCATCCCCGAGCCTGGGGATCCGGCCAGCGGTAGCACGACCGTAAACGTGGTGCCGCGCCCCAGTCGTGACTGCACCGTCAGGCTTCCGCTGTGTGCTTGGGCGATCCATTGACAGATCGCCAGGCCAAGCCCGAAGCCGCCACGCTCCGAGGCCCGCGAGCGGACCCGATCGGCGCGCCAGAATCGCTCAAAAATGTACGGCAAGTCGGCGGCCGCGATCCCGATGCCCGTGTCCTTCACGGCAAACGTGACGTCGGCGTCGTTGCGCGTGAGCGTCATCTCCACCCGCCCACCACGCGGCGTATACTTGATGGCGTTGGTCACGAGATTGAGATACAGCTGCCGCAACCGTGTGAGATCGCCCAGCACCTCGGCGTTCGCCATCGCCGGTGCATCGATGGTGAGCCCCGCGTCCTCGCCAAGCAAGCGGGCCGTTTCCACCACCTCGCGCATCAGTGGCCCGAGCTCGACGGGCTCGCGATAGAGGTCAAAGCGCCCCTCATCGGCCCGCGCGAGCGTGAGCAGCGAGTCGACGAGGTCGGCCATACGGGTGACTTGCTGGAGGGCTTCCTCGATCGCGATCTCCTGTTCCGAGGGCGTCGACGTTGGCGAGAGCGAGCGCTCGATGTCGGCGCGCATGACGGCTAGCGGGGTCTTGAGCTCGTGGCTCGCATCGGCGGTAAAGCGACGCAGTGCGCCGAACGACGTTTCCAGTCGCTCGATCATCGCGTTCAGCGTGGAGGACAAGCGCGCGAGTTCATCGCCGGCGGCCCCGATCGCCAACCGTCGATGGAGCGAACGCCCGTCGGTGATCGCCTCCACCTGATCGATGATACGGTCGATCGGCCGGAACGCGCGTCCGGCGATGATGTACGCCAACGTCATCGAGATGGCGAGCAGGAACGGTGCGATCACGAACATGGTGCCGACCAGCTCGCGCGGCGTATAACTGATGTCCGAGGTACTCAGCGCTGCGTAGACGCGGTAGCGTGCGTCCTCGCTCAGTGGCACCACACGCGTGGCGAGCAGCACGTCGTCGGACCGCATGGCGACGCGTCGCACGGAGGGCGACGGTGCCGACTCGCGCGCGGCGGTGCTGAAGACGTCGCGGTCGGATGACGACAACAGCTGCACCGCAGGCGACGCATAGATATCGTACTGGCTGCTGTCCTGAACCAGCACGTAGCCTTCGAGCAGCGACAGGAACGCCGCCATGCGCAACGAGACACTCGGGCCGGCGAGCGGATCCTTCTGCGCCAACACGGGCTCGGTGCCGGTGTTTCGCGCGAGATTGATCGCGCGCACGACCTGGTCCGCTTCGGCCTGCACGCGTGCTTCGAGCTCGCGGAAGAGGATCTCGCGGCGCACGGTGAGCAACGCGAGCGAAAAGACCACGAGCGTCCCGATAAATGCGGACGTGTAGGCGGCCGTCAGGCGTGCCCGAATGGATCCCACGCGCGCTCCGCTACCCGCGGATCATATAGCCGACGCCACGCACCGTGGTGATCAGCTTCTTCTCGAACTTGGCGTCGATCTTCTTGCGCAGATGATTGATCACCACATCGACGATGTTGGTGCCGGGGTCGAAGTGATAGCCCCACGCATATTCGGTGATGAGCGTGCGGCTCATGACCCGTCCGCCGTGACGCATGAGATACTCGAGGACCGCGAACTCTTTCGGCGTCAGCTCGATTGACTCCTCGCCACGCCGCACGTCGCGCGTGCCCTGATCGAGTTCGAGGTCCGCCACGCGCAACTGCGGGGACGCCAGGGCGCGGGGACGCCGCAACAGGGCCTCGACGCGCGCCAGCAGCTCTTCGAACGCGAAAGGCTTGGTAACGTAGTCGTCGGCCCCCGCCCGCAGTGTCTCGACTTTGGCATCGACCGCGTCCTGCGCTGTGAGTACGAGGACAGGGCGTTCGAAGCCACGCGCGCGCAACGTGCGCAGCACATCAAGCCCATTCCGACCGGGCAGACGCATGTCGAGAATGACCAGGTCGTACGGCTGTGACAGGGCCATGCGTTCGCCTTCGAGCCCGTTGTTCACGAGCTCAGCCTGCCAGCGCTGCTCCTCGAGCCCACGGCGTACGAACTCGCCGACCGTGGGGTCGTCTTCAATCACGAGAATCTTCATGAACGTGCTCCGCCCGACGGGCGCGTGAAGCCATACTCGCGGATCTTTCGATAGAGTGTCTTCGGCGAGATCCCGAGGCTGTCGGCGGCCCGCCCTTGATGCCAGTTCATCTGATCAAGTACCCCGGCGATATGCCGCCGTTCGAGCTGCTCGAGCGTGAGCCCCGAGAGCGCCGTCGGCTCGACGATCGGCATGCCCGTCTCGCGCACCGGCTCCATCGGCACGACCGGCGTGGGCCGTGCCGCGCCGCCGACATCCACGCCCAACGGCAGATCGAGCGCACTCACCATGCCATCGGTGGCGAGCAGGGCGGCGCGCTCCATGACGTTTCGCAGTTCACGCACATTGCCGGGCCAGCGATACCGCTCAAGCACCGTCATGGCGTCCGCGCTGAGTTGCAGGGTGCGCTGGCCGAACTGCTCACCGAAGTACGACAGGAAATGCGCAGCCAGGAGCGGCACGTCCACCGTGCGGTCCCGAAGGCCGGGCAACGCGATGCGAATCGTGTTGATGCGATGGAGAAAGTCGTCGCGGAACGTCCCGGCCTGCACCATGCGCGAGAGATCGCGAGTCGTCGACGCGATCACGCGTACGTTGACGTGCACTTTCTGCGTGCCACCCACCCGATAGAAGCTACCCGTCTCCAAGGCGCGCAGGAGTTTGGCCTGCAACCTGAGATCAAGCTCGCCGACGTTATCCAGATACAACGTACCGCCCGCGGCCAGCTCGATGAGGCCGACCTTGCGCTGATCGGCGCCGGGGAATGCCCCCTGCTCCACACCGAACAGTTCCGTCTCCAGCAGCGACTCCGCCAACGCGGCGCAATTGAGATCCACGAACGGTCCATCGGGATGCTCGCTGCGTGCGTGCAGCACCCGTGCGACCAGGTCCTTGCCGGTGCCCGATTCGCCGGTGATCAGTACCGTCGACGCACTCGGCGCGACACGATCGATCAAGGACAGGATGGCACGAAGCGGCGCGTACTGTGTGAGAAAGCGGGGCTCCGCAGTGGTTCGCCGCAGGCGCGACTGCAAATGGAGATTCTCGCGCGCGAGCATGCGCT
>JBBQAK010000313.1:0-4779 GCA_038316215.1 Gemmatimonadales bacterium
GTCGGTCGGCGAGTACTATCGCCACCACGCATCTTGGACAGCTCAAGCTGCTGGCAACGGAAGTGGAGGGCGTCGTCAACGCGTCTTTGCAGTTCGACGCGGTGCAATTGGCGCCGACCTATCGCCTGCTGAAGGGTATTCCCGGTCGCAGCTATGGCCTGAGTATCGCGCGTCGCCTACAGCTGCCCGAGGATGTCATCGTGCGCGCGGAAGAGCGGCTGCCGCACGGCGAGCGCGACCTCGCGGTCTTGCTCTCGGATGTGGAAGCGCGCGAAGGTACGCTTGGCGTGCGCGAGCAGGTGATGGACCGCGAACAGGAGAAGCTGCGCGCGCGATTGGCGACCGTAAACGATCGCGAGCTCAAGGTGCGCGAACGCGAACGTGAGTCC
Source organism: Gemmatimonadales bacterium (assembly GCA_038316215.1). Taxonomy (GTDB): domain Bacteria; phylum Gemmatimonadota; class Gemmatimonadetes; order Gemmatimonadales; family Gemmatimonadaceae; genus Gemmatimonas. The sequence goes on from JBBQAK010000313.1 coordinate 390, forward strand.
GAGAAATCGGCCCGTCAGGAAGCGCGCAAGTATCTGCTCGAGGCACGCGGTCAGGTGGAGCGCGCGATTGCCGAGATTCGTGCGAAGGCTGGTGAGCAAGCCGAGGCGCTTGAAGAATCCGCGCGCGCGGCGCGTCGTGCGGTCGAGGAGGCGGCGGCGGCCCAAGGACTCGCCGTCGAGGCCGTGCAACAGCGCGCGGCGCGCGAGAAAGTTCGTGCGCAGGTGCGTCAGGCGGTTGATGTGGCGACGCCACATGTCGGGACGTCGCATGTCGGCACACCGCATGTCGGCACGCCGCAGAAGGCGCTGCGACCGCTCGGCGAGGGCGATCGCGTGCTGGTGGGCACGCTCGACAACAAGAGCGGACAAGTGCTCTCGGTACGCGGCAAGGATGCGCGCGTCATGGTTGGTTCACTCACGGTGACCGTGCCGTTGTCGACGCTCACGCGCTCATCGGCACCGCCGCCTCCGGCGGTCAAGGTGACCTACGCCGGTAGCATCCCCGAGGCTGATCCGCTGCGTGAGGTCGACGTACGTGGATTCCGCGTCGATGAAGTGGACGACCACGTGTTGCAGGCCCTCGATGCCGCGGTGCGGTCGGACATGCGCGAGTTGCGAATTATTCATGGCAAGGGAACCGGCGCCCTGCGGTCCCGCGTGAGTGAGATGCTCAAGAAGGATACGCGCGTGGCGGGCTTCCGTCTCGGCGCGTGGAACGAAGGGGGGGCCGGTGTAACCGTGGCAGAGCTCACGTGATTTCCGACGAAATCATCGAGCGCGTGCGCACCGCGGCGGACATCGTGCAGATCCTCAGCGAGTTCGTGCCGCTCAAGCGCGCTGGCGGTGATTATCGCGGACCGTGCCCGTTTCATGGCGGCACCAATCCGAATTTCTCGGTGTCTCCCAAGCGGGGGAGTTACCACTGCTTCGTCTGCCACGAAAGCGGTGATGTGTTCTCGTTCGTGCGGAAGCGTCTCGGCCTCGACTGGCCCTCCGCCGTCAAGATGATTGGCGAACGCGTCGGCATCGAGGTGATCGACGTGCCGATGCGCGCGCAGGCACCCGATCCGAACGCGCCGAACTTTGAGGTCCTGGCGGCGGCGGCCGAATGGTTTCAGCGCCAGCTCACCGACGATGTAACTGGACGCGATGCGCGCGCCTACCTGGCGCAACGCCAACTCGACGAGGCCTCGTGGGATCGCTTCGGCCTCGGCTTCGCGCCGCGCGATCTGCAGGCGCTTCGCCGGTACCTGCATTCGCTGGGTGCCGATGATGCGCGTCTGATCGAAGCAGGATTGTTTGTGGTGCGTGAAGGGGAGACCGAGCCGCGCCCGCGTTTTCGAGGCCGCGTCATGTTTCCGATTCTCGACGAACTCGGCCGACACGTCGGCTTCGGCGGACGTGCGCTCGGCGACGACACACCGAAGTATCTGAACAGTCCGGAGTCGGTGGTCTTTCAGAAGCGGAAGACCTTGTACAACCTGCACACCGCCAAGCAGGCGATGCGTCGTGCGGGTCGTGCCATCGTGGTGGAAGGGTATCTCGACGCGATTCGACTGGCGCTGGTCGGCATCGAAGAAGTCGTCGCGCCGCTCGGTACGGCGCTGACCGACGAACAGGCGCAGTTGCTCGTGCGCTACGCGCCTGAAGTCTTCCTGCTGTACGACAGCGATGAGGCGGGGCAGAAGGCGACGTTTCGCTCCGGACTGGAGTTGCTCGGTCACAAGGCCACCGTACGTGTCGTGACGCTGCCGGAGAACGAGGATCCGGACACCTTCGTACGCGACCACGGCCGCGCGGCGATGGATGCGCAGCTTGGGCTGGCGATCGATCTGTTCGACCGGCAGGTGCAGTTGCTCGAGCGTCTTGGATGGTTCTCCGATCTGCGTCGTCGTCGCATTGCGATCGACAAGCTGCTGCCAACGATTCGCGCCGCCCGCGATCCGCTCACGCGTGACTTGTACCTGGCACGACTCGCCGATGTGTCACACCTCGACAAAGTCACGCTCTCGACAGAAGCCGATGCCGTCACGGAGCAGGGGCGTCGACGCGCACCGGGCGGACCGCCCGACCGCTCCAGCGACGAACCCCTGCCGGAGTTCGAGGGGCCGTCGGTCGAGTCCGAGCCGGCCCCGTTGCCGCCGCCGGCAGGCGACAAGCCCGCGTGGAAGGGGCGGAAAAACACCAAGTACGGCGGCGGGCCGGAGTGGAAGACGACTAATATTCCCCCTCGTCCGCGACGCGACGAACCGATCGAGCGATCGCTTGTACGAGCGATGCTGGCCGATCGTGGAATCGCGGAACGGGTCGCGGAACGACATCCGCCGGGTTCCTTTCGTCACGCCCAATACGGGGCGCTGTTCGCCGCGCTCCTCGCCGCGCCCATGAACGAGGATCTGGATCAGATCGCCGATCGACTGGCGCCGGACGCATTGGCGGTGCTCGGTGAACTCACCGATGGGGCGGTGGCGATCAACGTCGAAGCGTCTGATATCGGCCTCAGCCTCAGTAAGCTCGACGCCCGAGTGCTGGAATCCCGGGTCGATGAGATCCGTGAGACGATGCGAACGGCAACGGGAGCCGCGTACGATACGTTGATGAAGGAGCGCCTTGAACTCGAGGCCGAAATCCGTCGGCTCTTGCCTATCCGCAGTCTGCGGACTAAACCGAAGGGGTGATGGTCGATCATCGACCGGATCTCCCTCATGGAGGTGTAGTGAATACCGAGCTGCAAGCATTGTTGATCGTCCAGCAGGACGATGAAGTGATACGCGCCATCGAAGCACGGCGCGATGCGCTGGCCCCTCGTCTCGCCACGTTGGACAAGGCGCGCAAGCGCGCTGCCGACGAGGTGACCCGGACCGACGGCGCGCTCGAGCGTGAGCTCGAAAAGCACCGGTCGCTCGAAGCGCGCATCGTCGAACACAAGATCCGGCACGACAAGAACGTCGAAGTCCTCAACTCGGCGCAGAAGCTCAAGGAAGTCACGGCAGCGGCCGCACAGGTCGAGACGGCGCGCAAGGTGCTTGCGGACGAAGAAAGCGAGTCCCTCGCGATCTCGCGGCGCATCGTCGATCTGCGCAACGCGCTCGCCGTGCACCGGGAGGTGCTGGAGCGTACGTCGGCCGATCAGGAAGCCGCCCGCTCGACGCTGGCCGCTGAGTTGGCCGTGATCGACAAGGAACTCGGCGTCGCGCGCGGCAAGCGCAACAAGTCGTCGGAAGGCGTCGGCAAGTCGCTGCTGAGCAAGTACGATCGGGTGCAGGCTCGTCGCCGGACGATCGTCGTGTTTCAGCTGCATGACGACTTCTCCTGTGGGAGCTGCGACACGTCCATTCCGTTGCAGCGTCGCCTACCGATGTCGACTGGCGCGATTATCGAACCCTGCGAAGGGTGTGGCTGCCTGCTGTACTACATCCCGGCGCCCGCAGCGGCACCGGCGGCACCACAGGGCTGATTTCACGTCGATCGGCCGCGTCGGGGGTATGCGGGCACCGTTTCGGGTGCATCCCCCGCCGCTCTGCCGGTACATTGCGGGGGTGACCGCCTCCTCCCGCTCCCAGCTCGACCGCCGCCTTGAAGGTGGCGCTGTCTCGTCGTCGCTTCCGCCGGCTCGACTGCGGCCGGAAACACGGTGGATCGCCACCGTTCCCGCCGCCGGCGACGGGGTGCGCGGGCTGATGCAGGCCCTGCTGCTGCCCGAGCCCGTCTGCCGATTGCTGGCCGCGAGGGGCTACGCGGACGTCGACGCGGCCAAGCGGTTCCTCCGTCCGCGCCTTGAGCATCTCTCGGCCCCCGACACGTTGCGTGATCTGCCGCGGGCCGTCGAGCGCATTGCCGATGCCGTGCGGGCCCAGGAAACGATCTTCATCCATGGCGACTACGACGTCGACGGGATGAGTTCCACCGCCCTGATGGTGCGCGTGCTACGCGGCCTCGGCGCCGAGCACGTGGTGCCGTTCGTTCCGAACCGGCTCACCGACGGCTACGATCTTGGCAGCGCAGGGGTCGCGGCAGCGCAGCGCGCAGGGGCCACCTTAGTGGTGACGTGCGATTGCGGCACAAGTGCGCGGGATGCGGTCGCGACGCTCAACGCCTCCGGCATCGACGTGATCATCACCGATCACCACTTGCCGGGGCACGCGTTGCCCGCGTCGTATGCGATCTGCAACCCACGACATCCGGAGTGCCGGTCGGTGGACAAGGATTTGGCGGCCGTGGGCGTGGCCTACAAGATCGCGCTCGCGCTCTGTGAGGCGTTCAATGTGTCGCCAGCGCTCGCGCATCGCCAGCTCGATCTCGTGGCGCTGGCCACGATCGCCGACGTCGCACCGCTCCGTGGGGAGAATCGCGTGATGGTGCGGTACGGGCTCAAGCTGTTGGCCGAAAC
>JBBQAK010000159.1:0-8319 GCA_038316215.1 Gemmatimonadales bacterium
GCGTCGGCGACGTCCGCGTCGGCGACGTCCGCGTCGGCGACGTCCGCGTCGGCGACGTCCGCGTCGGCGACGTCCGCGTCGGCGACGTCCGCGTCGGCGACGTCCGCTTCGGCGGCGTCACGCGATGGGTCCGCTGCGGACTCACGGGTCGCGTGGTGCGCGACCCGGTGCTCTCCGCGCAACACATCAACGTCCACCCGTTCGGCGGCACAGAGTTGCAGCAGTTCATCACCGAGCCCGTGGACCACATCGGCCACGCTCCCCGCGACGTTGAAGGCGACGATGATATCGGACAGACGGCGCAGTCGTTCAGAAAAGCGCTGGATGTCCCGCTCGGCGCGCTCACGCTGAGTGACGTCGCCGACGTCAACGACGTCGCCGACCGCACGCGCCGCATCGCCCGCTGCGTTCGTGATCACTGGAAACTGCTCCACGACATGGCGCCTACTCCCATCACGATGACGACTTCGAGGTGACCGTTCACTCGACTATCGGGAATGACGGTGACCGCAAGAATCGCGCACGCGCCGTGGACGGACTCGGTGCCATGCTCGGCAGTGCAGCCAATGGGCTGCGCCATCGCCTCAGCGACACGGTGCGCGCCAACACCGCGAGAGGCCAACGCGAGACCCACGCGAGGCCAAGGCAGAGTTTGCTCGCGGCGGATACTGAAAACCGGTAAGGTATACGCAACGCACGGCGTGCCCCGCCCCACGGCGTGTGGACCCCATAGCGGGAGTGTTGTTATGAGACACGCGTTCACGCGTTCTACCATTTTTGTCGGTTGCGGTGCCCTCGCGTCGCTGAGTGCCTGCGGCGACAGCAGCGTCACCAATTCGCCCCCGTCTCTCGAGGCGTCGACCAATCGCGCCGGATACGAGACGCCGGGCGCCCACCGTCAGTACGGCGTGCCGGTGACCATTGGTGGCGGCAAAGTACGGACCTACGTGGTGCTCGATGGCAAGCAAGGCCAGATGCCTCTGGAAATGGGCGTCGCGCTCGACGAGCGAGCCATGAGTTCCCTGCCATCGGACATGCGGATGCTGCACCTCCCGCTTCCGGCACAGGCACCGGCACCATACAACTTTGTCCTGTTCGACTGGAATCCGAACGGGCACGAACCAGACATGGTATACACCCTGCCGCATTTTGATTTCCACTTCTATGCGGTGCCTGAGGCCGAGGTGACGTCGATCGTCCCGGGGCCGACGTTTGCGGCCGACGCCAGCGCGTTGCCGACCGACGTGCCGCCATGGTACATCGTGCCGGGTCCGCCGCCGCTGCAGGCGGTGCCGAACATGGGCGTGCATTGGCTCGACGTGCGATCACCGGAGCTGCAGAAGCTGCCGCCGATCAATCATCCGGCGCTGTGGAAGGAATTCACGACCACGTTTATTTACGGCTCGTGGAAGGGGAAATTCACGTTCCTCGAACCGATGGTCACCACGGCGTTTCTGCGTTCGAAACCCGACACGCTGATCGCCATTTCGACCCCGAACAATGCCGCCAGCCCAGCGGCGTTCGGCGAAGCCGGTTGGTATCCCTCAGCCTATCGCATCGTGTACGACGCGCAGGCCAAAGAGTATCGCGTGGGACTCACGGCGTTGGCCTGGCGCCAATAGCGTTCCCGAAAACGACGACGCGGCGGCCCTTGGCGCTTCAGGCCGGGGGCCGCAGTGCGACGAAGGCCTGTTCGAGGTGCGGTTTGGTGATGCCGCCGTGCGAGGCATCCCACAGCACGCGTCCTTCGCGCACGATGAGCGCCTGCGGCGATTCATGTCGCAGCCGGCTCACCGTTTCCAGTGCGTTCGACAGCTCGCGTTCCCGCTGCACAATCACCAGCCGCGTCGGCACGTCAGGATTCGCGGCCAGAAACTGATCGTATTGACGTTTGGCCGTGAACGACACGGGACAACTGTTGCTGTGCTTGAACACCAGTGTGGCCTCGCCGTTGGCGAGCAGCTCGCGCGCTTCCCGGATCGCATAGCTCTCGGCGTTTCTCATGGCGCTGCTCTCAACGTTGGCCGGAGGAGGCGCGGCCATGGTGCGCTCCACCGATGGCACGGCGATCACGCCATCGCCGCCACGGGCAAGGTGCACCTCAATGGCGTCGACATACGTTCCCAGCGTGCGGGCTCCACTGAGACGCTCGACCAGCACGCCACCCTGGAAGAACAAAACAGTCGGAAGCGCGCGGACATCGTAGCGGGTCACCGTTTCCAGATTTTTATCGGCATCGAGCGTCGCCACCCGGACCCGCCCGTCGTAGCGGTCAGCGAGCATCTCGAAAATCGGGACCAGCGCCCGACACGGCGTGCACCATTCGGCCCAGATGTCCACCACGACGAGTCCCGGGTGGGTGAGCACATCGGCGGAAAAGGCACCATCGGTAAGCGTAGCAACAGGCATACTAAACAATACTTGGCGCCGCCGTTTGGTTGCAGGGCCGCCCAAGATCGCGACCGAGGAGCGGTCTCCCCCGCCGCGAACACCTCAATACTGGGCGCTTACCGAGAAACGCGGCATGGCGGCGCGCTCCACAGGCGACCGACGCGACATCGGCTGATGTATCAAACCGGAGGATCCGTTCAGCACGAGGGGCACACCGCGCGTTGCGATGGGCCCCTCGCTGACCGTCCGTGCAGCGCGACCGCTCGGCCGCGATACCGTGGTAATTAGCGGCCGCGCACCTTCACCTTCCGGCTCGCACTGCGTACGCCGTCTGTGTAGACCACTTCGACCTCCGATCCGGCGGCGGCAATATCGGCGCTGCCGCCACGCGCGAACGAGAGCACCTCGCCGCTGATGGCATCCCGGACCACCACCATCGGATGCGTCGTGGCGTTCCACTGCAGGCGGGCGCGGCCAACGCCGTTCGCATTCACGCTCGCCGACGATGCGGCAGCCTCCACCGAGGCCTGCGATCCGCGGGCCGAGCGTTCGGCCGAACGACCCTTGCCCCGAACACGCAGTGTTGTGAGTCGCGCCTGGGCCGCATCGCTGATGGGAATCATGAACGCGAAGTGTTCGTCATCGAGCGTGTTCGATTCGTCCGCGACCTGATCGGGATCGAACGACACCGAGAAGATCACGTTGCCGGCCGCATCCGTCGCATCGACGGTGTAGTTGCCGGCGCGGGCGGGAAGCACGCTGCGGCCGGTAAGGCGCACCGCCGGCTCCAGCTCGATCTCGCCGTCGGCGTCAATGCGTCCCCACACCAGCAACGACGGCTGCACCGACGCCGACGTGATCGTCGTGGCCGTGGTGGACGTACCGCGATACGACATCTCGGCCAGATAGGTGTAGTCGCTGATCCACGTGGGCGAGCAGTAGCCCATCAAGTCGGCCGTCGTCGACGACAACAGCTGATTGAGGCGCACGTTGAATCCGAACACCCCGATCACTCCACCGGCGTACGGATAGTTTGCATCGGGGCCGCCGACTCCGCCGCACGGTGCATGTTGCCGTCCCCAGTTGTGTCCGAGTTCGTGGGCCATCACTTCACTGGCGCTCGGCAAGTAGTCCCAGCCCATCGACACCGGCGCACCAATGTAACCGATGCCGGCCACGCCACTCGAGTAGCTGACCTTGGCCACGCCATAGTAATTCTGCGACGCGCCATCGGCCGTGCGCAGCGCGCGCAGCTCACCGAGCAACGGGCTCCAGTTGGTGCCGTCGCTGCTGACGTTCAGCGTGGTCGTGTACGGCGCACGCGTGGTCGACGACACGGCGTTGAGCGGATGGATATCGCGTGTGCGCGTCAGGAACGCCGCGGCGTTCGCGTCGGACACATTGCCGAGCAGTCCGTTGCCCTGCTGCACCGGCACGAAGCGGACGGCGAGGGCGGGCACGAAGCGCACATCGAGCGCACGCGGCGAACCCGATACCGGGAACAGGTTGTCGGTCTCGAGATCCTCGGCGACGACATTGTCCGGATCGACGTCGGCGAGCACCGTGACGCCCGGCTGCAGCAGAGCACCGGGTACGACGATATTCCACGAGGCCGTGATCGAGCCTTCGTTGACGGCGGTCGGCACAGACGTCGACGGGGCGGCGACGGTGAGTGTGGACACCAACGAGCCATTCTGGAAGAAGCGGGCGCGAACCGATGGGCGCGCGGTGTTGGTGGCGTTCGCGAGCGCGAACACGCGCAGCACGCCATCGCGGCCGGCAACGAGCGGCACGCCACCGTTCATCGTCTGCACACTCTGCGTGATGTACATGCCGAGGATCTGCAGGTTGAGACCCGGCGTGGGGGTGACGTTGGCGGCGGCGTACGCGACCGCAGCGGAGGCGGTCGTACCGGCGGTGACGCTGGCCGTTTGCGAGGCCGGCGTGGGCACCAATGAAACACCGAGTGCACTGGTGACCGTGGCGGCGGCAATCGTGTACGTGCCAGGCGCCAGCTGCGTCAACGACGAGGAGGCCGTGAGCGCGCGACTATAGCCGTTCGGGCCGGTGACCGTGACAGCCGCCGGGGTGGCATCGGGCATGGTGATAGAGACGCCCAGCGTGCCCGTAGACACCACCACGCCGTAGGTGAAGGACGTGGTGGCCGTCGCGCCCTTGCTGACGCTCACCGACTTCGTGGTCGGTGAGGTGGCATAGGTGGACCCGCCCGCGATCACCGACGCCGCCGTAAACGTGTAGCTCCCATTCGTGAGGCCGGTGAGCGTGGTGGTCCCGCTCAGCGTGCGCGAGTAGCCGTTCGGGCCGGTCACGGCGATCGACGCCGCGGTGCCGGCGGGGAGTCCGCTCACATTGACTTGAATCGTGCTGGTGGTGCTGCGACCCTGCCTGGCGAACGCCGCATCACCCAGTTGCGCGCTCTCGGTGGCGGTCGAGGGGTCGCCGCAGGCGGCGGCGAGTAGCGAGGTCGCGACCAGCGCGAACCATCGGCGGGCAGATCGTTTCGCGGAGAACGAAGGCGTCATGATTCGGGTTGACGAATTGAGGGACAAACGGCGTCGGCAGGATGTGCTAGATCGTTCGTAGGCGCGGTGACCCGTGTCACGACCGTGGAGAGCTCGTTCCAGCATATTGTGACAGCGACATCTCATCCTGTAACGGATCACACGTTGTGGGACTACGATTCGTCATGCGTCGCTCTCGCCTGCTCGACACCAATCGCCGTCAGCCCCCCGCAGCTTTTGCCTTCAGGGGAGCGCTGGCGCTGCCCCTCGCGCTGCCCCTCGCGCTGCTGGCGTTGGTCGCCTGCGCTCGAGGACCCGTGACCTCGGCCGCCGTGCGGAATGCCGCGACGGACGAAGTGATCACCGTCGCGCTTCGCGAAGCGATTGATCGCTCGTTGCGCGACGTGCGCCGTGGCGCCGACCTCGAGATCGTCTGCGTGCGCGTGCAGGCCGGAGACCCGTCGGCGGCGGTGTTGACCGCCCTCGCCGAGTCGGTTCCGTTCGAGCTGCGCCCCTTCTCCGCTTGCCGGATGGACCGCAGTGAATCGCCGGCGTTCGATCGCGCGCAGGTGATGGACGCGGAATCGGGCAAACGGGGCATGGAAATCTTTACCGAGTCACTCGTGTTCATGACGGCCACCGCGTTCACGGTGCGCATCGGCTTCTTTCAGCACCCCGAAGTCTCAGGGCGGTGGATGTGCGCTGGACGCCAGACATCGGCAGGGTGGCGCGTGGATCGTTGCGACGACGAGTAGCGCGCCCCTGCGCGACGCTCGCGAAATGAAGGCGCACGACAGCATGACACACGGTATCATTCGACGATGCCCGACGCCGATTCGACACCACATAGAGCGCTGACGAAGCTGGAACAGCCGGCCGCGGATACCGGCTGGCGAGCCCGGCTACACACGGTGGTGTTCGAGGTCGACACGCCAGCCGGTCGCGCCTTCGATCTGGTGCTGATCGCGCTGATCGCCATCAGTGTCTTGCTGGTCAGCGCAGAAACGGTGAACGGACTTTCCCCCGCCTCGTATCGCGCGATGCGCGTGGCCGAGTGGGCGCTCACCGTGGTGTTCACCATTGAGTACGTGCTGCGCCTGCTCGCGGTGAAGTACCCCCTTGCGTACGCCGCCAGTTTTTACGGCGTGATCGACCTCGCCGCTATTCTGCCCACGTGGGTCAGTCTGGTGGTGCCTGGGGCGCAAGTGCTGCTGGTGGTGCGCGTGCTGCGGCTGATGCGAATCTTCCGCGTCCTCAAGCTCACACGCTATTTGTCGGAAGCGCGAGTGCTCGGCAGTGCGCTCCGCGCCAGCAGCCAGAAGATCACCGTGTTTCTGTTCGCCGTGGCCGCAATGGTGGTGGTATTCGGGACCGTGATGTACGTGGTCGAAGGTCCGGCCAACGGATTCACGAGCATTCCTCGGAGTATGTACTGGGCGATCGTGACGCTCACCACCGTCGGCTACGGCGATATCTCACCGCGAACGCCGCTCGGCCAGACGCTGGCCTCGTTGGTAATGATCATGGGCTACGGCGTGATCGCCGTACCGACCGGCATCGTCACGGCCGAACTCAGTTCGGGGCGACGGCCGGATTCGGTATCGGTGAGCGGTCAGGCGTGCGCGTCGTGCGGTCTCGACCAGCATGAGTCGGACGCGCACTTCTGCAAGCGGTGCGGCGCAGCGCGATAAGACCAGGGCAATCAGGTGCCGCGACGACCGCCATTTTTGGCCGTGGTGGGCGGCTTCTGCGGCTGACGAGGGCTGGGCTGTGTGGACTTCTCACCGGTGGCGGTCGACGGCGTGCCGGGAACCGGACGCTTACGGGAGAAGTCGGGGACGGCCGTATTGTGTTTCTTCTTCATGTGCGGCTCCGGTGGCGACGTGGTGCGCGGGCAGATACCCGGACGCCACATCCGTACACCGGAAAGCTAATCACGATTGCGCGAGGGGGCCGTGGCCCGCAGTATCCCCCTATGATTGATCCGCGTTTGTCGTCGGCATTGGCCGACCGTTATCGGCTCGAGCGTGAGGTCGGTGCCGGTGGCATGGCCACCGTGTATCTCGCGGAGGACCTCCGACACCAGCGCGCAGTGGCGGTGAAAGTCCTACGCCCCGAACTCTCGGCCACGCTGGGGCACGAACGCTTCCTTCGCGAAATCACCACCACGGCAGGGCTGCGACATCCCAACATCCTGCCGCTGTACGACTCGGGGGAGGGCGCAGGATTTCTGTTCTACGTGATGCCCTTCGTGGAAGGCGAGAGCCTTCGCGACCGGCTTGTCCGCGACGGTCAGCTCCCCATCGAAGACGCGCTCCGATTTGCTGATGAGATTTCCAACGCGTTGAGTTATGCGCACGGACGCGGTGTCATTCATCGCGATATCAAGCCGGAGAATATTCTGATCGAGAATGGCCACGCGATCGTGGCCGACTTCGGCATCGCGCAGGCGGTCGGCGCCTCGGGCGACGAAAAGCTCACGGTGGCAGGCATGGCCGTCGGGACACCCAGCTACATGAGCCCCGAGCAGGCGAGCGGCGACGTGATCGACGCGCGCAGCGATCTCTACGCGCTGGGGTGCATCGTGTACGAAATGCTGGCCGGTACGCCGCCCTTCACCGGCCCGACGGCGATCGCGGTGATGATGCGTCATGCTATTGAGCCCGTCCCCAAACTCGGCACGCTGCGCGCTGCGATATCGCGACCGGTGATCGACGCGGTGGAACGCGCGTTGGCCAAGTCACCGGCCGATCGGTTTGCGTCAGTCGAGGAGTGGCGGCGTGCACTGGTGCGCGCGAGCGGCAGTCATCCCACCGCGAGCGCGCCGCTGCGGGCGCCCAGGATTTCGCGACCGGCACCGACGCCCGCCAATGCCCTGTTGGGCCGCGACACGGTGCTCGCTCAAGCGACAGAGCGCATTCGCGCTGGCGCACGCGTGCTCACCGTGACCGGCGCCGGCGGTGCTGGTAAAACGCGATTCGCCATCGAGCTGTTCAGGCAACTACACGACGACTATCCCGACGGGTCCGCGTACATATCGCTCGCGTCTGTGACGTCCGCGAGCAACGTGATGCCGACGGTGGCCACCGCGCTCGCCATCACCGAGGCCCACGGTCGGCGGGCGGTCGATGCTATTGCGACCGTCATCGGAAACGGTCGCATGTTGTTGCTGCTCGACAATCTTGAGCAGGTGCTCGACGCCGCCGGCGAGATCGCGGAACTGGTGTCGCGCTGCGCCGGCCTGTGCGTGATCACGACGAGTCGTGCGCCGCTCAAGATCGGCGCCGAAAGCGAGCTGGCACTATCGCCGCTGGCGCTTCCCGATGCAGACACGACGGCGGTCGAGGCGTTGCTGCAATCGCCCGCCGTTGTCCTCTTCGTGCAACGTGCGGAGAAGCTGCAGCCG
>JBBQAK010000470.1:0-2366 GCA_038316215.1 Gemmatimonadales bacterium
TTCCCCGACACGGGCTATGAGCAGCGGTGGCCGGCCGACCTGCACATCATCGGCAAGGACATCACGCGCTTTCACGTCGTGATCTGGCCGGCGATGCTCGAGGCGGCGGGACTTCCGTTGCCGAAGCAGGTGTGGGCGCACGGGTTTGTGCAGCTTGGCGGCGAACGGTTTTCGAAAAGCGCCGGCGTGAAACTGGATCTCGGTGAAGCGATCGACCGCTATGGCGCCGATGCGTTTCGCTATGTGCTGCTCCGTGAAGTGCCGTTCGACAGCGACGGCAATTTCTCGTGGGAGCGCTTCGAAGAGCGGTACACGAGTGATCTCGCCAATGCGTTCGGCAACCTCGCGAGCCGCGCGATCGCGATGGTGGAGAAGTATTTCGACGGCGTGGTGCCCACGGCGACCCGCCCCGACGCGGAGCTCGACGATGACGCCGACGTCGCCGCGTATCACGCCGGCATGAACGGCTCGCGAGGCTGGTTACTACACGAGGGGTTGGCGGCGGTGTCGCGCATGACCGCGCGCGCGAACGAATACACGGCCGCGACCACGCCATGGGCGGTGGCCAAAGATCCGGCGCGCGTGGCAGAGCTCGAGCAAATCCTCGCCTCACTGATCCGGCGTATCGCGCGGCAGACGGTGCTCCTCGCGCCGTTCATGCCGACCAAGGTCGAAGCGGTGTGGACCCAGCTCGGTGCGCCTGGATCCGTCGCCGCGCAGCGGATCGATGCGTTGGCCACGCTCGAACCGGCCGGCTGGCGCGTGCAAAAGGGTGAAGGCGTGTTCCCACGTCCGGCCCCTCCGACAGCCGCGCCTGCTGCCCCTCCTTCGTCGTCGACGTCGAAGTAGACCGTCACACCAACGGCGTTGTCGTCACAGCGCGGCATCGGATCGTCACAGGAATCGATACTACTCGTTCGGTGTTCGACTCACCGCCGTTTGTGAAATTACTTTCACGATGGATAAGTCGTACTTCATCTGGCGTACCGATCCTAAGCCAGAGGAAGTGCCATGACGTTCTATCGGATTTCGCAGCCACGGCTGCCAGCGCAGTCGCCCGTTGACAGCGCGCGTTCCATCCGCCGACAGGTAGCCCGCTCGCGGCATGGCTTCGCGCTCGAAGTGGTGTTGCTGATGCTCGTGATGTTCTCGATTATCGTGCTGGCCGGACTATCGGCGGTGACGACCATCGCGCGCACCTCCAATGCGGATTACCGGGGCGCCCGCGCATCGTACGCGGCGGAGGGCGGCGCCGACGACATCATGTCGCAGCTCGATGCCGCGATGCAGGACGGCATCATCAACGGCGACGATATCGCGAAAATCACGAAGCCGGAGATCGCCGGCTATCGTATGACGCAAACGACGCAAACCACCGGCGTCCCTCAGTCACGAACCATCACGGCCGGCCCTTTCGCCGGTCTGTATTCGCTGAACCAGCCGATCGACATCACCGTCTCGGCGCGCGATACCTCGGGCAACAAGGCCACCGCCGTGCTGTCGGTGAACGCGCAGACGATTCCGCTTTTCCAGTTCGGTGTGTTCTACGAGGGCGACCTCGAGATCCTTCCCGGCGCACCGATGACCTTCACGGGTTGGGTGCACACCAACGGCAACCTGTATCTGTCGTCGAATAGCGCCACGTTCCAGAGTAATCTCACGACGCCGGACAGCGTCTTCTGGAATCGCAAGGAAACCAACAACCGACTGAGTGGTGTCCGCATCAACAATGTGGCCGGAACGGCCGTGCAACTCGACTTCGACTCGCGCAGTTTGTCGGAGCCGGCGTTCAAGACGCGCAGCGAACAGCGCTTCAACGGCCGGTTGATGTCGAAGGCGCAGGGTGTGCGCCAGCTCAAGCTCCCGCTCCCCGCGAACGTGCCGGCGGTCACGCTGGTGCAGCCTCGCGATGCCGGCGACAGCCCGATGGTGCAGGACGTGAAGATGGCGTGGAAGTCGGATTGGTACATCACCATCAATGCGGCGGTGTTCGACCTGCCAACGCAAGCGTTGCGGGATGCATCACTCTGCACGGCGATGTACATGACGAACGAACGCTCAGGTGGCCTTCAGGCGCCCAACGCCGCTGACTGCGCGAAGATTTTCCGCGCACGCACGAACGCATTTTACGACGGCCGTGAAGACCTGAGTCCTGATCTGCTCGATATCCGCATGGACGAGTTGCGCATCTGGAGCGACGCGTCGAGGGCGTCACGAGCGCCGCGCATCATCTACCTCAACTTCACTAACGTCGGCGGCAGCACGACTCGGGATCTCGTCGCCGTGCGGCTTCGCGCCGGCGGGCGGTTGCCGATGCCGGCGACGTCGGCGGACACGGGTGGCCTCTCCATGGTGACTGAGCGCCC
>JBBQAK010000343.1:0-4430 GCA_038316215.1 Gemmatimonadales bacterium
CTCCCCCGGCGTCGTGTTCGAAGAGAGCACGCACCCGAACGGGCAGCGGCTGCTCTCGTCGCGCATCATCCCCTTCCGGGGATCGTGGGTCGAGTTCACCGTGGACATCCACGATGTGATCTACGTCCACATCGACAAGAAAAAGAAGTTTCCGGCCACGGCGCTCCTGCGCGCGTTCGGCTACGGCGAGAACCGGGACATCCTGCGCCTGTTCTTCGCCGAGCGCGAACTCGACCTCGTCATGAAGCGCGAGACGCGCACCGAGCTGCGTGAAATCCTCGGCGCGATCATCGCCGAAGACATCACGCTCGAAGGTGAAGTCACGCCCGACGATGCGCCCAAGGCGAAGACCAAGAAGGCGAAGGCCGAGCGCGAACGCGCCGAGGCCGAACTGCTGGTACGCGAGGGTGACGAACTCACTGAAGAAGTGCTCAACCGCCTTGTGCGGCAGGGCCTCGAAACGGTGAAGGTTTTCGCCTCGTACACGCAGATCGATCTCCGCGACGAGCAGGACGCGATCGACCGCGGCGAGCGCGAAGTGCGCCGCACGCTGGCGCGCGACGTCGTCGATGCCGACACCGGTGAAGTCGTGGCCGAAAAGGGCACCGTCCTCGCTGATGCCGTCATCAAGCGCATCCGCAAGGCTGACCTCACCAAGGTGCAGGTGTTCGTCGCCTCCGGCCGCGCCGAGTCGACGCTCATCAAAAACACCCTGGCCAAGGACCCGACGAAGCACGAGGAGGAAGCGCTCAAGCAGATCTATGCGCTCCTCCGTCCGGGCGACGCGCCCAACCGCGAGACGGCCAAGCAGGCGCTCGAGCGCCTGTTCTTCTCGCCCAAGCGCTACGACCTCGGTCGTGTCGGTCGCTACAAGATCAACCAGCGTCTGCGTCTCAACACGCCGATGTCGACCACCGTCCTCACGAAGGAAGACTTCGTCGAGATCATGCGCCAGCTCGTGGAACTCCACGAAGGCCGCGGCGATGTGGACGATATCGATCAGCTGGGTAACCGCCGTATCCGCTCGGTGGGTGAACTGATCGCCAACCAGTTCTCCGTTGGTCTCTCGCGCATGGCGCGATTGGTCAAGGAGCGCATGTCGATCAACACCGACCCCGAGAAGATTTCGCTCGACGATCTCGTGAATGCGCGGACCGTGTCCGCCGTCATTCAGGCGTTCTTCGGTTCGTCGCAGCTCTCGCAGTTCATGGACCAGACCAATCCGCTCTCCGAGCTGACGCACAAGCGTCGTCTCTCGGCGCTCGGACCGGGCGGTCTCACGCGCGAACGTGCCGGCTTCGAAGTGCGAGATGTGCATTACTCGCAGTACGGCCGCATGTGCCCCATCGAGACGCCGGAAGGTCCGAACATCGGCCTGATCACGTCGCTGGCCTGCTACGCCCGTGTGAACGATCTCGGCTTCATCGAGACCCCGTACCGCATCGTGAAGGACAGCCGGGTGACCGGTGAAATCGTGTGGCTCGACGCGAACCGCGAAGAAGACGCGATCATCGCGCAGGCCAATTCCAAGCTCAATCCCGACGGAACGTTCGTCGATGATCTCGTGCTGTCGCGTAAGCGTGGTGACCTCCCGCTCACGCCGCCGGCCGACATCGACTACATGGACGTGGCGCCGGAACAGCTCGTGTCGATCGCCGCGGCGCTCATTCCGTTCCTCGAGCACGACGACGCCAACCGCGCGCTGATGGGCTCGAACATGCAGCGCCAGGCCGTGCCGCTCCTCAACCCGCGCACACCGTTCGTCGGTACCGGTCTCGAAGCGACGGTTGCCGTCGACTCGGGCGCGGTCATCATCGCGCGTCGTCCGGGCATCGTGACCAGCGTAACTGCCGACGAGATCATCGTGGACGCCGGCCTCATCGGCGCCATCGATTCCGATCGTCCGCTCGCACGCTTGGGCCATCTCGACCGCTATCGGCTCAAGAAGTACTGGCGCACCAACCAGGACACCGCCATCAACCAGCGGCCGCTCGTGCGCATGGGGCAGACGGTGGCCAAGGGTGAAGTGCTGGCCGACGGTGCCGCCACTGAAATGGGACAGCTCGCGCTCGGCGCGAATGTCACCGTGGCGTTCATGCCGTGGTACGGTCACAACTTCGAAGACGCGATCGTGCTTTCCGAGCGCCTGGTGAAGTTCGACGTGTTCTCGTCGATTCACATCCAGGAACTCGAACTCCACGTCCGCGACACGAAGCGTGGTCAGGAAGAAATCACGCGCGAAATTCCGAACGTCGCCGAAGAGTCGCTGGTCGACCTCGACGAGCGTGGCATCGTGCGCATCGGCGCCCAGGTGAAGCCGGGTGACATCCTCGTCGGCAAGATCACGCCGAAGGGTGAAACCGAGCTCTCGCCCGAAGAGAAGCTCCTGACTGCGATCTTCGGCGAAAAGGCCAAGGACGTGAAGGACAGCTCGCTCAAGGTGCCGCCCGGTATGGAAGGCGTGGTCATCGACGTGAAGATCTTCTCGCGCGTCGAAGACCAGGTCGTGGAAAAAGATCGTGGTGAGCGCATCGGTGAAGTGCGTCGACTCGAGGGCGAGGAGAAGATCCGCGTCAACGAAGTCCGCGACATGGAAATGGCCGCGCTGCTTGAAGGCGAGACGATCTCGCTGGCCCTCAAGGCCGGCACGGTGGAAGAGGCGATCGCCGCCGGCACCACCCTCGAAAAGGACACGCTGAGCGGCCTGCGGTTCGCCACGCTGGACCTCAAGACGTTCCGCGTCGAGAGCAAGAAGGCCAACGATCGCGTGCGTGAGATCATCGATGCCGCGAACGAAGAAAAGGCCCGTATCGAAGAGCGCGCCGAAGAGCGCATCGACCGCATTCTGCAGCCCGATGAGCTCCCGCCTGGCGTGATCCAACTGGTCAAGGTGTATCTGGCCGAGAAGCGCAAGATCTCGGTCGGCGACAAGATGGCCGGACGTCACGGGAACAAGGGTATCGTGGCCCGTATCGTCCCCGAAGAAGACATGCCGTTCATGCCGAACGGTCGTCCGGTGGACATCGTGCTCAACCCGCTCGGTGTGCCGTCGCGTATGAACGTTGGACAGATTCTCGAAACCCACCTCGGGTGGGCCGCGAAGCTGCTCAACTTCTACGCGAAGACGCCGGTATTCGAAGGCGCGAACGAGCGCGAAATCGGCTTGCTCATGAAGCTCGCCGGCCTCCGCTGGGCGCGCGAAACGCTCGAACTTGGCGCGTCGTCGTTCGACGCCACGCCGCAGGATGTGCGTCACTTGCTCTCTGACATCAAGCCGGATCGTCGTTTGCCGGATAAGGTCGAGCTGCTGGGTGATGCGAACCTGAACGACCTCGCCACCAAGGCCATGTCGGCCGAAACGAAGTCGTTGTTCAGCCGCGTGAAGGAGTTCGTGACGCAGAGTGCCCGTCTCGTCGCCGAGCGTGAGCTCGAGGGCGTGCGCGCATCGCTGGCGATTCACCAGACCGCCGAGGGCGAGGACGCGGCCGATTTCGCGCTGGGCATCGCGTCGCTCGAGGCCGAAGCGGCCATGAGCCCGGTGGAGACCCTCCTGCGCATCGGTCAGCCGGCGCTTGCCGCCGTGCTTGCGGGCAAGGATGTCAACGTCGATGCGGCTGGCTCGGAGCTGATCCGACTGGCTGGCCTCACGCCCACCGGCAAGGTACGTCTGCGCGATGGCCGGACCGGCGAAACGTTCAACGCGCCGGTCACGGTCGGCGAGATCTACGTGTTGAAGCTCAGCCACCTGGTCGACGACAAGATTCACGCGCGCTCGATCGGACCGTACTCGCTCGTTACCCAGCAGCCGCTGGCGGGTAAGGCGCAGTTCGGTGGACAGCGCTTCGGAGAAATGGAAGTGTGGGCGCTCGAGGCGTATGGCGCGGCGCACACGCTGCAGGAAATCCTGACGGTCAAGTCCGACGACGTGAACGGCCGTAGCCGTGTCTACGAGGCGATCGTGAAGGGTCAGAACCTGCCGGAGCCGGGCATCCCGGAATCGTTCAACGTGCTGGTGAAGGAACTGCAGGCGTTGGGTATCAAGGTCACGCTCGGTGCTAGCGATAGCCACGGCGCCGACCTGATCGACGCCGGCGGCAACGGTAACGGCGGGGAGGAATAACCATGATCGACTTCCGCAGCTCGCGCGAAGCCCGCGCGTCCGCGTTTGACTACATGTCGGTCCGTATCGCCTCACCCGAGGAGATTCGCGGACCGAAGGACCCCAAGGAGCGCGAACGGCTGGAAATGGCCGGCTTGCGCACCTGGTGGTCATGGGGCGAAGTCACCAAGCCCGAAACCATCAACTACCGTTCGTTCAAGCCTGAGAAGGACGGCTTGTTCTGCGAGCGTATTTTCGGTCCGGTCAAGGACTGGGAATGCCATTGCGGGAAGTACAAGCGCATCCGCTATCGCGGCGTGATCTGTGACCG
>JBBQAK010000306.1:0-4880 GCA_038316215.1 Gemmatimonadales bacterium
CCTTCGCTGGTGGTGCTGATCACGATCGATCAGTTCCGCGCCGATTACCTCGATCGGTACCCGGGACAGCTCACCGGTGGCCTGGCGCGGCTCGCCAGGCGTGGTGCCCGATTCGACAATGCGCATCAGGATCACGCCATCACGGAGACCGCGCCCGGTCACGCGACGCTGTTGTCGGGCCGGTTCCCACGCTCGACGGGGATCATGCTCAACCGCGTCGGCGTGGAGGACAAGAGCTTCCCGCTGGTCGCCGGCGGCTACGGCACGGGGGCGTCGCCGGCGCGCTTTGTCGGCACCACGCTCGCCGACTGGATGAAAAGCGCCAACAGCAAAACGAAGACGCTATCGGTATCGATGAAGGATCGCGGTGCCATCCTGCCGATCGGCAAGTCGAAGAGCGACGTGTACTGGTACTCGATCGACGGCCGGTTCCTCACCAGCACCTACTACCGCAAAGACGTGCCGACGTGGGTGCGCGAGTTCAACGAACGTCGGTCGGTGCAGGCGTACGCTGGCAAGACATGGTCGTTACTCCTTCCGGACAGCGCATATCATGAGCCGGACAGCTCGAGCGTTGAGATGGGGGGGCGGAATGCCACCTTTCCGCACACGCTCACCGACGACGTGATCGACGTCGGCGGCGAGATCCGCATTACGCCGTTCATGGATGAGCTCACCGTGCAGTTCGCGCTGCACGGCGTGAACGCCATGGAGCTCGGCACAGGGCCGCAGACGGACCTCTTGGCGATGTCGTTGTCGGCCACCGATGTGATCGGCCACAATTACGGCCCGGACTCGCGCGAGATGCACGATCAGGTGCTACGCGTCGACCGCACGATCGGCCTCTTTCTCGACTCGCTGTACAAATTGCGCGACTCCACCAAAATCACCATCGTCGTGACCGCCGATCACGGCGTGGGCAGCATTCCGGAGATTGCACCGGCGTCGGTGCAGCCGCGCCCGCTCCGCGTATCGTTGTACGACCTGATGCCGGCCACCGTCGCACGCCTGCAGGCCAAGAAGCTCGACACGTTCGCCATCGATCTCGATGTCCAGATCCTGTTGGCGAATCGCAATGCGTTCAAAAAACAGTCCGACCTTGACGCCATCGTGGACGCCTTTGCCGACGACGCGCGCAAGGTGCCCGGTGTCGCCCGGGTTGATCGGTTTTCCAAACTGCTCGCCGACACGCTCACCGACGAGATCGCGCGGCGATGGGCGCATCAGTTCCCGGCGACATCACCGATCGAGCTGGTGGTCACCCTGACGCCGTACAGCACGTGGGGCGGCAACGTGGCTTCGCACGGGTCACCGCGCGAGTACGACTCGCATGTCCCGCTCATCTTCGCCGGTGCCGGCATCAAGCCTGGCGTGCACACGCAGTTCGTGCGGACCGTCGATCTCGCGCCGACCTTGGCCGACCTGCTCGGCATAAGGCCGTCCGAGCGCCTCGACGGCGTCGCGCTCAAGGACGCCCTGCTCATACCGCGATGACGTCGACCGAAGCGCTGGCGCGCTTCGATGCGTTGCCGGCGGTCACCACGCAGGAGATGCTGGGCGAATGGCGCGGCTCCGGCGTGCCGACCGGTCATTACATGGACGGGTTGCTCGAAACGTACGCGTGGTATGGCAAATCGTTCGTGAACGAAGAGGCCGTGCATCCGCTCGTGTTCCGGACGCGCGCGGGCGAGAAGTACTTCATCGATCCGCGCCTGATTCCGCTGTCCTTGTCACGCTCTCACGCGCTGACGAGAAACGCGGTGGCACGCGCCCTCTTCTGGCTGGCCACGCCCGTGCTGCGCACGCGCAAGCCGCGGGCGCGGCTGCGCGCGGTGACCTACCGGGGCGTGACCACGGCGGCGATGGTGTATGATCACTTGCCGATCATCGATTGCTTCCGGCGTATCGACGAGCACACCATGCTCGGTGTGATGGATATCCGAGGCGCGGCGCCTTTCTTCTTTCAGCTAGAGCGGGACGCATGAAGCTGGCACGTTGGCTGATGGGTGGATTGGTGCTGGCGGTGCTACTCTTGCTCGGACTGGCCAGCGTGTGGGCACCCGACAAGCCGGTATCGGCGCTCACGGCGCGCTGGGCGCCGTCGCCGTCGCGCTTCCTCGCGATCAACGGCATGCAAGTGCATGTGCGCGATGAGGGCCCGCGCTCCGATTCAGTGCCGATCGTGTTGGTGCACGGCACATCGGCCAGCCTGCATACGTGGGACGGCTGGGCCGCATCGCTACGCAGCTCGCGCCGAGTGATCCGCTTCGACCTGCCCGGCTTCGGCCTCACGGGCCCGTCGCCGGACAACGATTACTCGCTGGCCGCCTACACGCGCTTCACCCTTCAGCTACTGGACTCGCTCGGCGTCTCACGCTTCGCGATCGCGGGGAATTCCCTGGGCGGCGAAGTGGCATGGCACGTGGCCGTCGCCGCGCCCAATCGAGTGGACGCCCTGATTCTGGTGGACGCGGCCGGCTATCCGATCGTGTCGGCAAAGGTACCCATTGGCTTTCGGATGGCGCGCACCCCCGGGCTCGAGTGGCTCTTCACGCGCATCCTGCCGCGCGGCGTGGTCGAATCGAGTGTCCGCAGCGTGTACGGCGATCCGTCCCGCGTGACCGATGCCTTGGTCACGCGCTACTACGAGCTCACGCTCCGCGAAGGGAATCGCGCATCACTTCCTCGGCGCTTCGCTCAATCCGGCAACAGCGCCGATTCCACACAAATCGCCACGCTCCGTGTACCCACACTGATCATGTGGGGCGGGCGCGACGGGCTCATTCCGCCCGATCACGCCGGACGCTTCGCGCGCGACATTGCGGGCAGCCGCATCGAGCTATTCTCCGCACTGGGGCATGTGCCGCACGAGGAAGACCCCGTGCGCACTGTGGCAGCAGCGCGAGCATTTTTCGATTGCCCGCGCTGCGCACCGGTCCGCTGAACGCCGCTCACGTGCTTGGCGGATCCTTCATACGCGTCCGCGTGACGCCGGTCATGATGCCGATCCCGAGCAGGACGAGACAGGCGATGAGGATGTAGGTCGTCGAGACACCCATCACCGTCAGTCCCCATGCCACGCCACCGATAAAGACGAAAAATCCAACGAGGTAGAGCGCGAAATTCATACGAGGCTCCGGGAATGAGTGATTCCCGATCGCTCCCATGCAATTGCTGTGCTCGCGCGATCCCTAACGTCCCGCGTTCACTCGTGTCGAGAGTCCGGCCAGCCGCTCGCCGGCAGCCCTGAGCGTCTCTTCGCGCTTGGCGAAGTGGAAGCGGATGAGATGGTTGACCGGTTCGCGGAAGAAGCTCGAGCCCGGCACGCCGGCCACCCCGATCTCCTTGATCAGCCATTCCGAGGCGAGCGTATCGTTGGCGAACCCGAGCGCGGTGATGTCCACCATCACGTAGTACGCGCCTTGCGGCTCGGTAAACGGCAGTCCGGTGGTACGGAGAATGTCGAGGAAGATCTCGCGCTTGGCGCTATACAGCTCAGTGAGCCCCGCGTAGTACGAGTCGGGCAGTTCGAGCGCGCCCACCGCGGCTTCCATGAGCGGTGCCGCGGCGCCGACGGTGAGGAAGTCGTGCACCTTCTTCGCCTGCGCGATCACACGGGCCGGCGCATGCACGTAGCCCAGACGCCAGCCGGTGATCGAATACGTCTTCGACAGCGAGCTACAGGTGATCGTGCGCTCGAAGGCACCGGGCAGCGTGTTGAAATAGGTGTGGACATGCGGCGCGTAGACGATGTGCTCGTACGGCTCGTCCATGATCACCCAGGCGTCATACTGCTGCGCGTACTTGAGGATGATCATCAGCTCCTCGCGCGTGAACACCTTGCCGCTCGGATTCGACGGATTGCACACCACGATCGCCTTCGGACGCTGCGCGAACGCGGCAGCCAGTACGTCTTCGTCGAAGTTGAAGTGCGGCGGCTGCAGCGGCACGTAGATCGGCTCGGCCCCGGAGAGAATTGCGTCGGCCGCGTAGTTCTCGTAGAACGGCGAGAAGACGATCACCTTGTCGCCCGGATTGCAGGCCGTCATCATGGCGACCATCATCGCTTCCGTGCTGCCGCAGGTCACCACGAGCTCCGACTCGGGGTCGACCTCGAGGCCGCTGAAATGCGAGATCTTCTTCGCCAGTGCAGTGCGGAAGCGCGGCGCGCCCCACGTCACCGCATACTGATGGAATGGCCCGCGCGTAGCGCGCTCCAGCCCCGCAAGCAGCACTTCCGGCGGATCGAAATCCGGGAACCCCTGCGAGAGGTTGATCGCGCCGTGCTGGTTCGCGAGGCGCGTGGTGCTGCGAATCACAGATTCGCTGAAGGCAGAAAGTCGCTGGGCAGTGGTAGGCATGGCGTCGACATATACCGCGCCGTGCAGGTCGGCGCTACCTTCGCGCGATGCCTACCCGCACCTTCTGGCTGATCAGCGGATCGGGGCTCGCCCCGTTCCTCGTCTGCCTCGCCATCGCCTACGGCACACCCGATGTCAGCGCGCTGCATGACGCCGCGGTTCGCACCTTCCTCGTGTATGCCGCCCTCACGCTCAGTTTTCTGGGTGGGGCGCGATGGGGCGCCGAGCTCACGCGAGCGCCCGACGCGCCCAACCTGTGGCGCCTGGTGGCGGCCGCCGCCCCGTCGGTAGTTGGACTCGCGGCCCTCCTGCCGCAGGCGCCGCTCAAGGCCGCACTCGGGCTGCTCATGCTCAGCGGTGGCATCCAGCTCGCCTGGGATGTCGCCGCCTCTCGTGAAGGACTGCTGCCGCCATGGAACGCCCGCGTCCGCACCGTCATGACGGTCGCTGGCACGCTGTGCAGTCTCGCCCTGTGGCCGACGATCACATGACGATTTCATGACGGACGACACGCCGCTT